>CAMHNT010000027.1 GCA_946186535.1 uncultured Clostridia bacterium | reverse complement strand
GTTACTTTAATTCCTGACGGGTCGAAATCATCTCCGACATAATACTCAAGCTTTGAAGGCTTTGAATCTATGGAAATGCCGATTAATTCAGCGGCTTTTACCGTTACACTGAAGCTTGCCGTACAACCGTCATACGTAACAGTCACGGTTTTGTTTCCTGACGATGAGCTGTCGAATCCGCTATAGGTTACATCTGAAGTTACATCGGCGGTTGTACCGTTGCTGTATGCTGCCGTTACCTTTATTCCTGACGGGTCAAAATCATCTCCGACAAAGTACTCAAGCTTTGACGGCTTTGAATCTATGGAAATTCCCGTAACCTCAATGGGCAAAACAGTTACAGTGAAGCTTGCCGTACAGTTTTCATAAGTGACCGTAATAGTTTTAAGGCCCGGCGTACTGCTATCAAGAGAACCTATTTCGGAATTTTCGGTTACATTTTCAGTGCTGCCGTTGTTGTACTCTGCTATGATAACGATACCCGAAGTGTCCAGTTTTTCTCCGACGTAATATATTGTCTTAGCAGGCAATGACGTAACTTCGATTTTCGTCACGGTAATTGCCGATACCGTGACCTTAAACGCTGCTGTTTTCCCCTGATATGAAACGGTCACGTTTTTCGTGCCTGACGTCGTGCTGTCGAAGCCGCTGTATGAAACATCGTTTGTTACATCGGCAGTTGCTCCGTTGTTGTAGGAAGCCGTTACTTTGATTCCTTTCGGGTCAAACGATTCGCCTACAAAATATTCAACCTTTTCCGGCAGTGAAGAAATCGTGATTCCCGTTACCTCGATCGGGACAACAGTTACATCGAAGCTTGCGGAAAATCCGCCGTAAGTTATGATTATCGTCTTTGTTCCGGTTGTGCTGCTGTCGAAGTCGCTTACCGTTACTTCGTCTGTTACATCTTTTGTCGTTGCGTCGCTGTATGTAGCCGTGACGGCAAGTCCGCCGAGGTCAAGAGATTCGCCCACATAATATGTTGTCTTATCCGGAGATGACGTTATTTCTATCTTTGTCAGTTCAACTTTTTCTGAAACGGTTACGTTGAACAAAGCTGTTTTTTCCTGATATTTAACTATTACCGTTTTTAATCCGGCAGTCGTACTGTCGAAGCCGCTGTAGGTTACATCTGAAGTTACATCGGCAGTTGTGCCGTTGTTGTAAGAAGCCGTTACTTTTATGCCGGTCGGGTCAAACGATTCACCGACATAATATTCAAGCTTCTCCGGCAGCGAAGAAACCGTGATACCGGTTATCTCGACCGTAACAACAGTTACGTCAAAGCTTGCGGAAAATCCGCCGAAAGTAACTATTATCATTCTTGTTCCGGGGGCGCTGCTATCGAAATCACTCACCGTAACTTCGTCTGTCACATCTTTTGTCGTGCCGTCGCTGTATGTCGCCGTGACAGCAAGTCCGCCGAGGTCAAGAGATTCGCCCACAATATATGTTGTCTTATCCGGCATTGACGTTATTTCTATCTTCGTCAGTTCGGCTTTCTTCTCGGAAACGGTTACGTCAAATTCAACAGTCTGTCCCTTATATTCAACTGTTACTGTTTTTGTTCCTGCTGTCGCGCTGTCGAAACCGCTGTAGGAAACATAGCTTGTTACATCCGCCGTTGTGTCGTTATCATAGTAGGCAATTACCTTTATGCCTTCCGGGTCAAACGGTTCACCTATAAAATATTCACGCTTTTTCGGAAGTGAAGAAAGCGTTATAACATTCACTTCGGGGGAAACGATCGTCAGAACACAGCTTACGGAAAATCCCTCGTAGTTAAAAGTCAGCGTTCTTTTTCCCGGTGTGCTGCTGTCAAAATCATCGACCGTTACCTCGTTTGTGACATCTTTTTTGGTACCGTCGCTATATATCGCGGTGATTACAAGTCCGCTGAGATCAATGGGCTCGTCCACATAATATGTCGTCTTGTCCGGTAATGAAGTTATTTCGATTTTCATCAGAGTAACTTCCTGTTCAAGAACGGTTACGTCAAAGGACGCGGTTTTTTCCAGGTACTTAACCGTTACGGTTTTTGTGCCCGCCGTAGTGCTTTCGAAGCCGCTGTAGAAAAACTCCGTAACGGCGCTCTGAGTTCCGTCGCTGTAGGAAGCCGTGATTACAAGCCCTGTAAGATCGAGATACTCACCTATATAATAGGTTGTTTTGTCCGGCAGCGATGTTATTTCGATTTTTGTGAGAGTGGGTTCAGGCTCGGAAACGGTTACCTTAAAGGTCGCCGACTTGTCCTGATATTTTACGGTAACCGTTTTTGTTCCCGAAGTCGTGCTGTCGAAGCCTGAAAGTGAAGCGTCACTCGTTACGTCCTTTGTGGTATTGTCACTGTAATTTGCGGTAACGGTCATTCCGGTTGTATCAAGGCTGTCCCCTATGAAATAATTTGTTTTGTTGGGTGCTTTGACGGTAATGGAATAAAGCGTCGGCTCATCGCCTTTCTTTTCTACGCGTGCCGTTATGAGATTGTGGTCGAGTTCGTTCATTTCGCTCGACGAATCATAGAATTCTTCGATACTGAAACCAAGCGAAACACCGTTTACGACATTTTTATTTTTTATTGAAAACTCTAATTTTACAAGATCGGTTTTTTCCGAAAAATCCTGACCGTTAAGGTCAAAAAGCATTCCGATCTGTACAGCCGATTGACTTCCATAAGGCGCATTATTTAAATATGCATTCGAAAAAACAATATCACTGTTAAATTCTTTGTCAATATACCTGAGATTAGTAGTATTCTGGTTCAATCTTATCTGAAGTCCCTGAACATTATTCACCGGTTCGACAGAAAATATTACATAATAAGACTCTCCCTTTTCGCCGGCTATCGTAACTTCTCCGTCTCCGCTCAGCTGATAACCGATTTCTTCCGCAGAGACCGAAACCGGAATACACGAAATTAAAAGCAATAAGGTCAGAATAACGCTTAAAACCTTTTTTATCATAATGATACCCCCTGATAAATTATTAAAATGATAACAATAAAAATCAGATAATACTATTCTGTAATAGAAAGTAGAGACTTTCTATTACAGAAAGAAACGCTCAACGCATTTCCAAATTGCGCTATCGCGCAATTGACGTCTCATACAATCCCGACGCACCTACGGTGCTATTAAAAAGTAGAAAGTCTACTTTTTTAATAGGGATTAGTATAAATTCTGCTTTTTACCGATAAATAGTATTATCATTATTTTAACACAAAACTCCGACAAAGTAAATAAAGTTTTCCAATATTGTCACCTAAAAAGATTTAAAAGATACAAAAATCCTCTGTACAGAAGGAACCTGTACAGAGGATTATATGCTAAGTTAATATATATTCAAGGAGTAGAAATTACTTCTTTACGTTGAAAGCTGCAATGCCCGGATATACAGCGCTCTCGCCGAGTTCCTCTTCGATTCTGATGAGCTGGTTGTACTTTGCAACACGCTCTGAACGGCTCGGAGCACCTGTCTTGATCTGGCATGTGTTGAGAGCAACAGCGAGGTCAGCGATTGTTGTATCAGCTGTTTCACCCGAACGGTGTGAAGAAATAGCAGTGTAGCCATTCTTGTGAGCCAACTTGATAGCCTCAAGAGTCTCGGATACGGAACCGATCTGGTTGAGCTTAATGAGGATAGAGTTACCGCAGCCAAGCTCGATACCCTTCTTGAGTCTCTCTGTGTTTGTAACGAAAAGGTCGTCGCCAACGAGCTGAACCTTGTCGCCGAGCTCAGCAGTAAGCTTCTGCCAGCCTTCCCAGTCCTCTTCATCAAGAGCGTCTTCGATGGAGATGATCGGATACTTCTCAACGAGGCTTGCCCAGTGAGCGATAAGCTCGTCAGATGTGAACTTCTTGCCGGATTTCGGCTGGAGATAATGACCAACGCCAAGCTCCTTGTCCTTCCACTCGGAAGAAGCAGCGTCCATAGCGATCATGAAGTCCTTGCCCGGCTCATAGCCGGCAGCCTTTACAGCCTCAAGAATTGTTTCGATTGTTTCTTCATCAGAAGCAAGGTTAGGAGCAAAGCCGCCCTCATCACCTACGGAAGTAGCGAGACCCTTCTCCTTAAGGATCTTAGCGAGAGCATGGAAAACCTCTGCACACCAACGGAGACACTCGCTGAAAGAAGGAGCGCCTACAGGCATGATCATGAATTCCTGAGTATCAACTGTGTTGGTAGCATGAGCACCGCCGTTGAGAATGTTCATCATAGGAACAGGGAGACGGTTGCCGGAGATTCCGCCGAGGAATCTGTAGAGCGGAATGTCGAGAGCAGTAGCAGCAGCTCTTGCAGTAGCGATAGAAACAGCAAGAATTGCGTTAGCGCCGAGCTTTGACTTATCCTTTGTGCCGTCAGCCTTGATCATAGCTGCGTCTACAGCGTAGATATCGGAAGCGTCGAGACCAACGATTGTATCATTGATAATAGTGTTGATGTTCTCAACTGCCTTCAAAACGCCCTTGCCGAGGTATCTTGACTTGTCGCCGTCTCTGAGTTCGAGAGCCTCGAACTCACCTGTTGAAGCGCCGCTGGGAGCAGTACCTCTTGCAACTGTACCGTCGATGAGAGTTACCTCTGCCTCAACTGTCGGGTTTCCTCTTGAATCGAGGATTTCTCTTCCTACAACCTTTTCAATTTCCAAATAGCTCATTTTAAAATACTCCTTTATTTTAGAATATAAACCAGAATATAAACTATTCTTCTTTATTAAGTTAAAATAAAACTAAGCATAGCATTTATATTCAACCCACAACGGGCAAATAATATATATTTTGTTAGTTTTTATCCAACTGAAAATATAATACCACATATTTACATAAATTGCAAGTAGAATAACAATTAATATTTGTAACATTATTGTTATAGTTAAAAATGGCTTAATAAGGGGATATTTGGGCATTTGCCTTTTTAAACGATAAAAAGCACATCGGTTTAATTTTGACTGACTCAAGCTGTTTTCAGGAAAAATCATGTTTATCTGAGATCAGTGCTAAAAACCATAGATTTATGCTAATTCCGTCGTTTTCTCGAACAGAATTTAATATAATGACATTTCTTGCGCAGCAGTTTATTTCATACTCTAAAGCATAAAAATAATCTAAAATTGAATTTTTCTACTGCAATTTCAGATTATTTTTACTCTCTTTTGTTAAGTTTTAAATTCGCACTAAAAAACCGACTTCTTTTTAATTATGAATTATTCCCATTTTCGATCTGAAGTCGGTGTGGTTAAATCAAGATACGCAATTTCGTGATGAGGCTTTCGCTCCTCTTTCGGAGGAAGCTGCATATAATCCCCAAAAATCATCGTCAGATATTTGTCATAGCCTGACATACAGGGCATGCGTTCACCCTCGAATGTGACATAGTCAACACCGCTATAGATTTCTTTGGGATATTTTGGCACCATCCACTTCGGACCCGAACACAGTTCGGTGACGTATTCGTTTTCCTCAAAGCTGTACTTTGAAATTTGTTTTTCGGCATACTGCCAGATTTTTCTCCGGATTTTTTCACCCCTAAAAATTCCGAGCAGAACACGGCTGCCCAGTCCGATGACTCCGCCGTGATTTTCGGGAACAACCTGAGCCAGAAAAAGGGAATATATCATTGTCCAGAACAATTGAATTTTTCTCCGTAAAGGGCTGTCGGGTGCAGCGTCAAGAGGAAAAATATCCATAACCAAACCGTGAGGAATATCGCATTTGGTTTGGTTTGCTTTAACCAGAGTGTAGTTTTTGTCGGTCAATGTCGTAAAAATATTTCCCGTAAAGATTTTATCATCCGTTCTTAAAAGTTCAAATCGTTCATTACTTTCCTGTTCTTTCCATAATCTGGTAAGCCGTTCGTAATCTGGGCGAGGCAGCATAACGTCAATGTCGTCGTCCCACGGCACAAAACCGCCGTTTCTTAATGCTCCGATCAGTGAGCCGCCGATAAGGTAAAACGTCAGATTATTTTTCTCACAAAAGTTACGGAAATAGACGAGCATATCAATTTGTTTGAGCTGAAGTTCACGCAATAATTCGGGGGTCAATTCTACAGGTTTCATTCCGAATACCTCCTAAATAATATTTCGAATAAACTATATCCGCAACCTGAGCGCATCACAAATCAGACTTTTTGTTATGATGATATTTAATATAGGCTTGCTTCGGTTAACGAATCAAGCCTATTATTTTAGTTTGTTTTATGCTCGGATTTTAAAAGCGGATCAAGCTTAATTTTTGCGATCCATTTAAATGGATATTCAAACGGTTTAAGCGAAAGGATAAAGGTAATGGCAATGGCAATTAGCATCATTTTGTAAACGCCATAGTTGTTAAAAAATGGCAATTTATACCATTCGTATTCCGTTTCGCAAAAATATAAAAATCTGTGCAAAATATAAACCTGAAGTGTTCTTGAACCGAATCTTGTAAAAAAAGTTTTTGTTCTCGGCACAAGCGTCAAAAACGCAGCGCAAAGTATTACGGCTATAATATAAAAAATCAGACGATTTACCCACATGAACGGGACTTCCGTAAAAAGCTTTAATATGGAATCATAATAATCATAGGAACATTCAAGCAGTCTTGTTGCAATAATGTCAGAGTTAAAATATGCCAGCACAAAAAATCCGACAAGAACTACTGCGGACAAAAGCTTCGTCCATTTGCTGCGGATTTTAAAAAGCCATTCCTTATTGAAATAAAAGCCCATCATAAAAAATGGAAAATGATTAATGGTTCTACATATACTCAAAAATCTTCCTGCTTTTGTATCATATCCCACAAGCAAGCCGAACACAAAAGCGAAGCCAATGACAACGGGAATTTTTATTTTTGAAACATAAGGCAAAATAGTAAACCAAATTATCATAGACAAAAGATACCACACACCTTGACGAGGAAGGAATACGCTTATGTTAATATCTTTATATCCCAATACAAAATATTCAAATAGCGTCATAACGACTTGAGCAAACAAATAATACATTATATATGTAAACAGTCGCTGATGCTTCACCTTACCGTCTTTGCTTATGTAACTCTTTGCAAAATACCCCGACATAAATATAAAGCAAGGCATATGGAAAGAGTTTATTAAAATCCATATTGCTTTTTCCGTATCATGATTTCTCGTTAACGGCGCAATCGAGTGGGCTAAAACTACAAGCACAATAAGCATAAATTTGGCATTATCAAAAAAGAACTCTCTTCCAAAATCATCAGTATATTTTGGCAATCTCTTATTATTTTCGGATTTAGCCATATTATAAACTCTTCCCCGAATGTAGCTCCTCTGTTATATGCGTTGCCATTCGTCCGTAGATTTCCTGCAAGCCTCCTGAATACAACACTTTCCAGCCGAGGGCTTTAAGCTTTGATGTGTCCAAATCCATGTATACAGCGTCGGGATAACAGCTCACCGCTGTATTCTGCGTCTCAAAACGCACCTTAACGCCTCCGCTTTCTGCAACTCTTTGAGCCACTTCGGCTATTGAACAATATGTATTTTCATCTGCCATATTGTAAGCGTCACCACTTTTGCCGTTTAGCATTACCGCCAAAATCGCAGTTGTCGCATCGGCTGTATAAAGATAAGAACGCTCGGTTTCACCCTTTGTTTTCAGTACAATATCCTTCTTCTCCGCAACGCATTTGCCGAAATAAGCAAATACCCTTGTATCGTTATAATTAACTCCCGGTCCAAAGGTCTGAGTAAGTCGAGCTATCATAACCGAAACACCATACTCGGAGGCATAAGAACAACAAAGAGATTCGCACTGCTGCTTACTTATCGGATAGCTGTTTCGAACATTGAGAGGAGAAATTGCACCTGCTTCGTCCTCAGTAACCTTATGACCACGTTCAGGGTGACCATACATTTCCATGCTCGAAAGATAAACCATGCCCTCAACATTTTTTTCTTTAGCCAAATCGAGCAGATTTTTTGTGCCCTTTACGGCGGTAAGAATGGTTTCAACCGGCTGTTCAACCATCATTCTGCTCGCCGTCTGGCTCGCTCCGTGGATTATAAAATCAACAGCCCCCTCAAAATCCGGAAGATCTTCAACAGAGCCGACAACAAATTTCAGGCTTGAATCTCCGTTATGTTCCGCAAATCGCTCCTTGGCACGGCTTTCACTGCGCACCAAAGCCAAAACGGTTAAATTCAGATCTCTTTTTTTGTTTGCATAAAGCAAGGCATTTACAATTGTGAAACCAATCAATCCGGTAGCACCGGTGATGAGAATAGTTTTTCCGTTAAATCTGTTCCAATCAATAAAATCAACTGAACAGATATTTTCCATATCCTGTTGTAAAACCGTATCAGTTTTCATCATTAATCCTCCGTATTGTTAGTTACTTGTTTCCTCGTCCGTTTTGTTTTCCGTATCCTCCGTTCCCGGATCATCAACATTGTCATCTTCAGGCTTAACAGGCTTAAGTGAAATAAAGTCAAGCTGTTCGTACATACGGCGCATTTCCTCGTCACGGGCTTCTATCTCATCGAAATACTTCTTAGGCATTTTGTCAAGCAAGAACCAATCTATAACCCTGTCAGAAGAGTTGCTGTCGATAACTTCAAAATTCCTTGAAACATACTGTTCAACCTTTTCAAACTCGAAATCTTTGTTTTTTATCGCTGTCAGAAGCTCATCAAAGGTATTGCAGACCTTTCCAGGAGCGGCGAGGCGGTAGTCATGGTGAAAACCACGGGAAATTGAATACTGCATTTCATCAAATGCAAAGAACAGCATTGGTTTGTGCATAAGTGAAAACTCATAAATACAAGACGAATAGTCTGTGATAAGCAGATCGGTTATGTAAAACAGGTTGTTTATATCGGGGTAACTTGTCAGATCAAGGAATCTATCGCCGTATTTTTCAATAGGAGCAGGGTCACTGATCCACGGATGCATTTTGAACAGCACAACATACTCGTCACCGCACAAATCATAAAGCCTGTCAAAATCCATAATTTCATATGGATAATGAGCGTCCGGATGATTGCTGCCTCTGAATGTAGGCGCAAACAAGATAACCTTTTTGCCCTTGCACATTGGATATTCTTCATACAGCTCCTTGGTCTTTTCCTCTCTGTGCGATTTATCCAAGTATTTATCCATTCTTGGCATACCGGTGGGTAAAACTCTTTCACTGTTAATTCCCCACGCCTCAGAAAAAGCGTGAGCAACCTGTTTTGAACCGCACACACCGTAGGTATAAACTCGGTGACCAAGAAAAGGCGCTGCTGCGGCAAGATGCCCCCAACGGCTATAGCCAACAGCTTTAAAACCTACACCGGCATGCCAGAGATTGACTATGGTAGTGTTGTCCAAATCAAGCTTCACTCGCGTAAATGCCGGAACGTAGTTATCAACAAAAATAATATTTGCCTTTGCAAGGTTCTTCATGAGAATCCGCTGATTCTGAAATCTCTCCCGCATATTATAGACCGACGGCATATCAGCAAACCAAGCGCACTCCAGAACAGTAAATTCTTCGTCAAGTCCACGTTCTTTCATACGTTTTACAACTGCCTTGAGATTAGACGCCATATTGTAATTTCCTTCATAAAGGAAAAGAACCGTTTTTTTGTTATTTTTATATTTCTTTCTGTAATGATTGTACATTTTCTGGAGAAGACCGAAAGCATACTTTCTTTTCTTAGCTTTAAACTTTCCCTTCTGGAATTTAGGCTTTTTCTTGGAAACAGCATAAATATCGCCCATTCCAACATTTTTTGCATGCAGAATGTGCATAACGAACGGCAAGGTTTCCGTCCATTCCTTAATTAAAAAAGTTACGGCATAAGTTTTTCTTCTTGCCTTTCCGCTATAGAGAAAATTTCGGGAACATTCTTGAAGTCTTAATGCGAGTTGAACATCGGTTTCAGCTACAGCGAGGATCTGATTATCCTGACAAACAACAAGCGAATAGTTGCCCGTAGGAACACAGTGAGCGTTACCGGGATTGGTAACATTAAGCGACAGTCTGTACATATTGCCGTTTACGCTCTCCTGGCGGAATACTGCTCTTGCTTTGTAAGCTCCGTTAACTGCGTAAAATATCAGCGGATTTGCTGTATCCGCTCCGTCGGAAAACTCAACCTTTACATCCAGATACACGGTAACTCTTTCCCATTGTATGTCAACTACCGTTGCATCTACCAAGTGACTTTCGGTGAGGTTTTCCATAAAAACAATGTTTTCAACATTTTCCATCATAATTGATCTCCTTATAGATAAAATACATCTTTCTCCGTACAGAACACGCATGCATATCCTTTCTCACCGCTCCTTTTGCAGTGAGAATTTTTTTCGCAGTTTATTTGCAAATCAAGAATCCAGCTGTTGATTTTCCCTTGCGTCATAAAGGGCGCGGAAGGTGTAGAAATCATCAGGCGTGGTTATCTTCATATTTTCGTAGTTGCCGATTATGCAGTAGGTTTCGTAGCCGTACTGCTGCATAAGCGTGCAGGAATCGATCATATTGGTGTAGCCCTCGGATATTGCTTTTCGCTGTGCTGCCAGAATATCCTTCAAGAGGAAGCTCTGAGGAGCCTTGGCAACATAGGAATGGGCACGGTCCGGAACCTTCACAACCTTGTCCTCATCGTTGACAAGAACAAACGTCTCCTTGGTTTTTACGCAGGTTATAGCCGAGCCGTGCTTTTTTACGGATTCGATGTTAAGCGTCAGCTCCTCGGGGGTGATAAGCGGGCGAACGCCGTCGTGAATCAATACAATGTCATTGTCTCCCTCGCTTATTTCCTCAGCCGCCTCCAGACCGTTGAATATAGAAAGCTGACCGGTAGCGCCTCCGGGAACTATTTTTCTGATTTTATCAAGGCGATATCTGAACTGAAGCTCCACCATATAGTCAATCCAGTCCTGAATACAAACAACGACAATAGCGTCGATATCAGGATGATTCTGGAACACCTCAATGGTGTGAACGATGATGGGCTTGCCGTGAACCATCAGAAACTGCTTGGGTTTGTCCTTTGAATTCATACGAGTACCGGAACCGCCGGCAAAAATAACCGCTGTATTCATAATAAAAAACTCCTATTCAAACCTTAAAATTTAAAATATATAATATCATATCGTAAAAAAAAAATCAATACAGAATTTCTGTAAAATGAAATAGGACAGTCTAAAGGCTTTTTGAGAAACACCATAACATTATCTGCTCTGCCCGAACGTAAATAGCTTTGTTTTGACACACTCATTAATTGTTTTCAGCCGAGAAAAAACTGCATTTTCATATTGCACTTTACGACTAAAAAGGTTATTTTATCTTAAGTTACATTTTCTATTATATATTAACCAATATAAGATTTCAAGACAAAACTTTACTTTTTGTTATTTGTTATGCAAAATTCTAAAAAAACGATAACTTTTATATATTTTGCTAAATTTGAATTTTAAGTTTAAATCAAATAGTATTATTATTTCAAGTCATGTCCGCTTTATATATTACAATTTTGCAACATGTATTTCAGAGTTTTAAAAAAATAATTGTTCCGATTTCAAATGTGACAAAATTTTTCCGATGACTGTGGCATACTTATACATGAGGTGAACGGAGTGCAAACGATATATATAGATATTCTGCTTTGTGTCAATCTTATTATCAACTACCTTCTTCTGTCTGCGACGAGTTTTTATACCCACACCCGGATTAAGATAAAAAGGCTTCTTCTCGGGTCTGCGGTCGGAGCGCTGTGTTCTCTTACTATTCTTCTTCCTGTGATTCCGTTCGCACTGAATATGCTGATAAAAATAACCGTAGGGGGTGTTACAGTGTTTTCTGCATTCGGGAAAAAAAGATTCTCTGAATTCATCAGGCTTTACGCTGTGTTTCTTATTGCGACATTTTTCTTCTGCGGAATTGTGATTGCGCTCTGGTTCATGTTCACGCCGAAGAATCTGCTGATAAAAAACAGTGTAGTTTATCTAAGCATATCCCCTGTTTTGCTGATTGTTTATTCCGTTGTCTGCTACTGTGCGTTCAGGATTTTCAACAGCGTAGCAGGCAGACACAAGGTCAAGGATACATACTGTACGCTGACCATAAAAAACAAGAACAATGCTGTCAGGGTAACGGCAAAAATAGACACCGGCAACACGCTCAAGGAACCGTTTTCACAGTGTCCCGTCATTGTTATCGGAAGAAGAACCGCGGAAGATATCACACCCGTGGAAATTCTTGAATACGAAACGGTTACAACACTGAAATACCGTTCCAGCATAAACAACGTCCGCTTCGTTCCGTTTACGTCCGTGGGAGGCGGCGGAATTCTTCCATGCTTCAAGGCGGAGAGTATATATATTGATGATCTCGTATGCGATAAGGTTATATACATTGCCTTGTGCAATGATGATTATATACAAGGAGATTTTCAGGCAATTATACCGTTTGAAATTCTTTGAAGAAAGGAAAGAAACAATGAATATGAATTCTCTCTTTTTATCGCTGAGAATGCTTTTGGTGCAGCTGCAGCTGAAAATGAATCCCGAATCGGTCTACTATATAAACGGTTCGGAAACACTTCCTCCGCCGCTTCCGAAAGAGCTTGAGAAGAGCATAATGGAGCGTATCATGCAGGGAGACGAGAGTGCGAGAGAGCCGCTGATAACTCACAACCTAAGGCTCGTCGTGTATATTGCAAAAAAATTCGAATCGTCTGCCGCTTCCGTTGAGGACCTGATTTCAATAGGAACAATTGGGCTCATCAAGGCGGTCAACACATTCCGCCCCGAAAAGAACATAAAGCTTGCGACATATGCTTCGAGGTGCATTGAGAATGAGATACTCATGTTTCTGAGGAAAAGCTCACAGCTGAAAAACGAGGTTTCGATCGACGAGCCGCTCAATGTCGACTGGGACGGAAACGAGCTTTTGCTGAGTGACGTTCTGGGAAGCGACGTTGACGTTATTAACGCAAACATTGAACAGGAAATCGAGTGTAATCTTCTCCTTGGGGCGGTTTCAAAGCTTTCGGACAGAGAGAAGGAAATCATGGAGCTTCGCTTCGGACTTCACGGAAGAGGTTCGCACACTCAGAAAGAGGTTGCGGATATGCTCGGAATTTCGCAGTCCTATATTTCAAGGCTTGAAAAAAAGATTATAAAAAAGCTCAAAACCGATCTGGAAAAGAGCGAGAGTATTTAACCATAAAACAAAAACCGATTGACGTCTTTTAGTCAGTCGGTTTTCTTTTTATGAATTGATTTATTATATGAATTCTATTTTTAACCGTTGGTTGAAGTTGGTTCATTTGAGGCAGATGAATTATACTGAGAATGCTTAAGGTTGCAGAGTCCGATACAGCTGTTTATTATCATTTCGACAAAAACCATTTCTTCCTTTGAAAGATAAGAAAGCTTTTCGACAAGAGAATCGGATTTCGGAGAGGGTGTCTCCCCCGTTAAAATATAATCTGTGCTTACGTCAAGAATCCTGCAAAGCTTCACAAGATTTTCCGGGCGCATTGCCTTTGTTCCCTGTTCTGTGTATGAAATAGTCTGAGGTGAAACATCCATTTTTTCCGCAAGCTCTTCCTGAGTCATTCCAAGACTTTTTCGTCTTTCATATATTCTTCTTCCCATATCAACTGTAAACTGGTTGTATTTTATTTTCAAATTCATCACCTTATCATCAACTTTAAATAAAGATTTTATAAACTATAGTTTAATTTTAATACCAATTATATATTATTTATATAAAATATATTTTAAATTTATTCAACTAATGGTTGACTTTTGTTTTTTTATGTGATAAAAGGTAACAAAGATTGATTTTGTAATAACTGTATTATTTATAATTATTGGCAGATTTTTATATTTTTATATGAAGGAGGTTTT
>CAMHNT010000026.1 GCA_946186535.1 uncultured Clostridia bacterium | reverse complement strand
GGTGTTTCTATTTTACACCTTATTGGAGGTTTACACAATATATGGGATGGTCTCTCTGATCTGGGTCAAGGATTTTGGGAAGATACTCATATGTCTTATAACCCGGATATGGTAGAGCTTAATTTTTATGGGTTATATAATGCAAGCAATTCATACGCATTTTCGGGTGGTTTCGACGGTGAACCATTAGAATATATATATGACTTTAAGTAAATGATCTGATTATAGATATTCCTTCCTTAAAAATAGGCAAGGCACAGACTGTTCTTTCAGTCTGTGCCTTTTGCTTATTAAATATTCAATTCATTATCAAACCAGATCCGCAATCTCATAAATAAGCTTTTCCGATTTCTCCCATCCCAAGCACGGGTCGGTGATAGATTTTCCGTAAACCATGTCGGTTACTGCCTGATTGCCGTCCTCAATGTAGCTTTCAATCATCAGACCCTTGACGAGCTTTCTGATGTCGTCATTCTGTTTTATACTGTGAATAACGTCCTTGCTGATTCGGATTTGTTCAAGATACTGCTTTCCGGAATTTGCGTGGTTGGTGTCGATGATTACGGCAGGGTTCTCGAGATTTTTCTTTTTGTAATCCTCGTAGAGTTTGAGAAGATCCTCATAGTGGTAGTTTGAAATATTCTGCCCCTGCGAATTTGTGTAACCTCTCATAATAGCGTGAGCGAGGGGGTTGCCTGTGCTTTCAACCTCCCATCCTCTGTAGATGAAGGTGTGACTGCACTGAGCCGCCTTTATGGAATTGAGCATAATCGATATATCTCCGCTTGTCGGGTTTTTCATACCGACAGGCGCTTCAACGGCGCTTGCGGTGAGTCGGTGCTGCTGATTTTCAACGGAGCGAGCTCCGACGGCAACATACGAAAGAAGGTCGGACAGGTAGCGGTAGTTGTCAGGGTAGAGCATTTCATCGGCGCTCGTAAGACCTGTTTCTGCAAGAACACGAAGATGAAGCTTTCTGATTTTTATAACACCCTTGAGCATATCCGAATCGGTGAGAGGGTCGGGCTGATGAAGCATTCCCTTGTAGCCCTCGCCTGTGGTTCTTGGTTTGTTTGTATAAACTCTCGGAATAAGCAGAAGCTTATCCTTGACTTTGTCCTGAACCTTTGCGAGACGTGTGACGTAGTCCATAACGGATTTTTCGTAGTCGGCTGAACACGGTCCGATAATAAGAATAAATTTGTCGGATTCTCCTGTGAAAATTTTTCTGATCTCTTCATCTCTTTCGGCTTTGACCTTGACCTGTTCGTCCGTTATCGGATATTGTTTTTTTAGCTCCCTCGGAGCCGGAAGTTCTCTTTTGAATGTGCAGCTCATAATTTTTTCCTCCATAAAATATATAATTATCCGATATAAATTATATTATCGGATTTTCTGACAAAACAAAAAACCGATGCCTGCGTGTGCAAACATCGGTACAAAATACTTAGTTGTATAACATAAATTGTTATTTTAACCAATTGATGTTTGACGCACGACAAATTGAACCGGAGTAAAATAGCCCCAGCTGTTAAAGTAAAAGTATGAATATGTAACGTTCATAAGCTTACTCATGGTCGTTCGCCTTTCTCAAAAGTTTTATTCTGTTAATCAGTATAGCAAAGAAACAGCCGTATGTCAATAGCTATTTCAAGAAAATTTTATCACTTTAAAGCTTTTATGTATTAAAAATATAGTTCCTGTTATATTTCCGGAGAAATATCGAATCCGCTGCTTGTGAGCATTTCCTTGTCTTCTGCGGTGTTGTTGCCGGAGGTCGTAAGCATATCGCCTGTGATAGTTGCGTTTGCGCCTGCGAAAAATGCTTCCTTTCCGCTTTCTGCCATGAGATTCCTGCCTGCGGCAAGTCTTATGTAAGCCGTCGGATTTATGAAGCGGAAAATGGCAATGCTTCTGAAAATTTCGTCCTCTGTTATAACGGGCTGATCCTCGAGCGGTGTGCCCTTGATCGGCATGAGAGCGTTAAGGGGAATTGAATCGATTTCAAGCTCACTGAGCGTCAGAGCCATATCGATTCTGTCCTCCCATGTTTCACCCATTCCGAGAATACCTCCCGAACAGACCTCGAGACCTGCTTTCTGTGCGGCTTTGATACATTTGATCTTATCGTCAAATGTGTGAGTCGTGCAGATATTCGGAAAATTTCTGCGAGAGGTTTCGATGTTTGAGTGATACATTGTAACGCCGTTCTCACGAAGTCTGACGAATTGCTCTTCGCTGAGCAGACCGTGTGACGCACAAAGAGAAATTTTCGGACATTCCTCTTTCATTTTTCCGTAAATATTTACGGCTTGTTCAAAAGCAGGACCGCAAAGTGTTCTTCCTGCGGTAACGATTGAGAATTTGTGAACGCCGTTAGCTTCGTTTCTCTTGCATTCTGTGATAACCTCGTCTGCATCAAGCAGATCATATTCCTTTGCGCCTGTGTGGTGGTGAGCTGACTGAGCGCAGAATTTACAGTTTTCACTGCATCTGCCTGCACGTCCGTTAATAATAGAGCAGAGGTTGACATGATTGCCGCAAAGTGCCTCACGGATTCTGTTTGCACCCTTTTTCAGCGATTCAAGATCTCCGTCAATAAAGAACGACAGGTCATCCTCACGAGTCAGACGTCTGCCGGAAATAATTTCATCAACAAGCTGTTCATACATAATAAATACATCTCCCGGTAATTTTTTGTTTGCTTTATCGTCAACCGGTATTTATGAAATAAAGTTGACAATTCCAATATGTTTTATTATATCATATTAATTTTAAATGTCAACTTATTTATTGAAACTAAGGTGACAATTTAAAAGTGTTTATTGAATCAATAATCTATGAACATATTACCGTAATTTTTGTATAATAAAAGTAGGAATTATATTTATTTTTCTGTTGACAATAAGCTGTTTTTGAGTTATAATATCAATTAATAAGTTAAATGCGATGATAGGGTAAAAGGTGTCGGATAATGTACTTTTCAGAAAGCCGTTGGTCGATGTGAAGCGGCAGTACCCCGAATGCTGAGCTCGCCCTTGAGCGGTCGACTGAAATGTTGCTTTTGCGGCAGAGTAGGAAGAACGGTTCTTCCCCGTTATAGGAGGTTGGCATTGTTTGTGCTGAAAGAGTGGGTTTGTTATAAACCAATGAAAGTGGTACCGCGGAACTATGGAATTGTAGTCTTCGTCTTTTGAAACAAAAGACGGGGGCTTTTTTTATGCGGCATGCGAAAATGTAACGACAACTCTTTAAAGCGTATACCGGGCTTGATATTAAACGATTTTCGGTTCGGTACAGAGTATTTTGATTTAAGGAGAATGACTTATGAAAAATTTTGAGAGATACAAAAGACAGTATTTTAACCCTCCGGTCAATGAGTATAAATGGGTTAAAAAAGAATATATCGATAAGGCGCCGACGTGGTGCTCGGTTGACCTTCGTGACGGCAACCAGTCGCTCATTATCCCGATGAGCATTGAGGAGAAGCTTAGTTTTTTTGACCTCCTCGTAAAAATCGGATTCAAGGAGATCGAGGTAGGATTCCCAGCGGCGAGCGAAACGGAATATAACTTCCTCCGCAGACTTATCGACGAAAACAGAATCCCAGACGACGTGACGGTTCAGGTGCTTACTCAGGCGAGAGAGCATATCATTCTGAAAACATTTGACGCACTCAAGGGCTGCAAGAATGCTATCGTTCATTTCTACAATTCAACGTCCTACGCTCAGAGAGAGCAGGTTTTCAAAAAGTCAAAAGACGAAATTAAGGAAATTGCAGTAAACGGCGCAAAGCTCATCAAGAGACTTCAGGAGGAGCAGGGAACTGATTTCCGTGTGGAGTATTCCCCTGAATCCTTCACGGGTACGGAGCCTGAGTATGCTTTGGAGGTCTGCAATGCAGTGCTCGATATTTTGCAGCCTACTCCCGACAAGAAAGCTATCATCAATCTCCCCGTGACTGTTGAACATTCCTTACCGCACATCTATGCAAACCAGATTGAGTATGTATCCGACAGACTCAAATACAGAGAAGCCGTTGAGGTTTCTCTTCACCCGCACAATGACCGAGGCTGCGGTGTTGCGGATACGGAGCTTGGCTTGCTTGCAGGCGCTGACCGTGTTGAAGGTACGCTTTTCGGAAACGGTGAGAGAACAGGTAATGTTGATATAATCACGGTGGCTATGAATATGTTCTCGCAGGGTGTCGATCCCGAGCTTGACTTCTCCGATATTCCGTCGATCTGTGAGCTTTATGAAAGCGTTACGAGAATGAAGGTCGATGAGCGTTCACCGTATTCCGGCGCACTCGTATTTGCCGCTTTCTCCGGCTCTCATCAGGACGCTATCGCAAAGGGCAAGAAATGGCACGAGGAAAAGAACCTCGATACATGGACGATTCCTTATCTTCCGATTGACCCTGCGGACGTAGGAAGAGAGTATGAAACGGACGTTATCCGTATCAACTCCCAGTCGGGCAAGGGCGGTGTAAGCTATCTTCTTGAATCGAATTACGGATTCACTCTCCCGAAAGCTTTCGGAGAAAAGGTAAGCTACTATATAAAAAACGTTTCCGATGTGAACCACAAGGAAATGCTTCCGAACGAGGTTTTTGACGAGTTCTACAAGGAATTCGTCAATATTAAGGAGCCCCTCACTCTTAAAGATATTGTGTTTAAGAAAATCAATAACGGCGAGCGTATGCACGTTGATATGGTTGTTGATTACCACGGCGAGGAAAAATCAATCCAAGCCGAAGGCTCGGGCAGACTCAGTGCGGTAAGCCGTGCGCTGAGACATCAGTTAGGTATTGAAATCTGCGACCTTTCCTACACCGAGCACGCTCTTGAAAGAGGTATGGACTCAAAGGCTGTGACCTACGTCAGCATTGCCGATAAAAACGGTAATGTTGAGTGGGGTGTGGGAGTCAACAACGATATTATTTATTCGTCCGTAGACGCACTTTTCAGCGCAATCAACAGACGTGAGAAAAACGAGAAGTAAGCCGGGTGAACAAAAATGATATATCCCGAAGGCTACTGTATGATGTATAAATATCTGGACAGTATTTATTGGAAATATAAATATGATTATTTGGCATCTTTACTCGGCGGCATGAGCTTCCTTCCGGAGGATAACTGCACGGCTGATCCTGCTTATGAAAGCGACTGGGATATAGCCGTTGAAAAGGCTCTGGTTTCCGCCGAGGATAAGAGCTTTACTCCGGAGCTTGCATACAAAGCAGCGGTAATCTTTCTTGAGGATTGGCTTGAAATAGGGTATGACGAGGATATCGGCAGGGTATGCGACGATATGAAAAACATAAGGTATCCCGACATCTGGGAAGATGCGGTTAAGAATTTTAATACTCCTTATTTGGAGTTAAAATAACAGATAGATAGTTGAAATATGATAAAGGAGTGTACACATTATGGGTATGACAATGACACAGAAGATCCTCGCCGCAGGCGCAGGTCTTGAAAAGGTGGTTCCGGGTCAGCTGATTAAGACTAAGCTGAGCCTGGTTCTCGGTAACGACATCACAACTCCGGTTGCTATCAACGAGTTTGAGAAGAACGGCTTTGACGGAGTTTTCGATAAGTCGAAAATTGCAATGGTTATGGATCACTTTGTTCCAAACAAGGATATCAAAGCAGCTCAGCAGACGCAGCAGTGCAGATGCTTTGCTTGTAAGTTTGATATCGACAATTATTACGATGTAGGCGAAATGGGTATCGAGCATGCGCTTCTCCCCGAAAAGGGTCTTGTCGCACCGGGCGATATCGTAATCGGCGCGGATTCTCACACCTGCACATACGGTGCTATCGGCGCTTTCTCAACAGGCGTCGGCAGTACGGATATGGCGGCAGGAATGGCAACCGGCGAGGCATGGTTCAAGGTTCCCGAGGCTATCAAGTTCAATCTCACGGGAAAGCTTAAGCCCTTCGTTTCCGGTAAGGACGTTATCCTTTATATCATCGGAAAAATCGGCGTAGACGGTGCTTTGTACAAGTCTATGGAGTTTACCGGAGAGGGCGTTTCCGAACTTTCGATTGACGACCGTCTCTGTATTTCCAACATGGCTATCGAAGCAGGTGCGAAGAACGGAATCTTTGAGGTTGACGAGCAGACTTTGGCATATATTGACGAAAGAGTGAAAAGGGATTATACTGTTTATAAGGCTGACGAGGACGCAGAGTACGAGAGAGTTATCAATATAGACCTCGGAGTTATCGAGCCGACCGTTGCATGTCCTCATCTTCCGGAGAATACAAAGGACGCAGCCGATCTTTCCGATGTTAAGATTGATCAGGTTGTTATCGGTTCCTGTACAAACGGCAGGATCTCCGACCTTAAGGCGGCTGCCGAGATTCTCAAGGGCAAGCATATTGCAAAGGGTATCAGATGTATTGTTATCCCGGCAACTCCGACTATCTACAAGCAGGCTATGAAGGAGGGGTATATCGATACGTTTATCGATGCAGGCTGTGCGGTTTCAACTCCTACCTGCGGTCCGTGTTTGGGCGGTTACATGGGTATCCTCGCAGAGAATGAGGTTGCTGTTGCTACGACAAACAGAAACTTCATCGGCAGAATGGGTCACATCACATCGAAAATTTATCTTGCAAGCCCTGCTGTTGCAGCGGCAAGCGCGCTCACAGGCGTTATCACAGACCCGAGAGCACTTGGCAATGAATAATGAATAACAAGAATAAATGAGGCAAATTTTTGATTTGTATTTTATATATTTGTCTTTTTAGTGAATAATACAGGGTTCGGGAGCTACGCTCCCGATGGGTGCAGGGGTTCGCCCTGAACCCATAAAGCCCCCTCCGGCAGGGAGGGGGCTGGGGGTGGGGTGACTTTGAGTATTCAAAGAAAACTTATGGCAGAAAGACTAACCTTGAATTTGTGTTATGTATGCTTATAAAGAAGAATGGTGTTAATTTTAAACACGGAAATATAATTGAACAGACGGAACAAGTGCAGGGGACGGAGATTAAAGGCTTTGTCCATGCGCATCAGACTGAAACAAGGAGAATAGAATAAATGAACGCACAGGGTAAGGTACATAAGTACGGCAACAACATTGACACGGACGTTATTATCCCGGCAAGATATCTGAATACTTCCGACCACGGCGAGCTTGCAAAGCACTGCATGGAGGATATTGACGACAAATTCGTGCAAAAGGTTTCAAAAGGTGATATAATGGTCGGAGGGGCAAACTTCGGCTGCGGCTCTTCGAGAGAGCACGCTCCGATCGCTATCAAGGCTTCGGGTATTGACTGCGTTATCGCAAAGAGCTTCGCAAGAATTTTCTACAGAAACTCGATCAATATCGGTCTTGCAATCCTCGAGTGCCCCGAAGCAAGCGAGAAAATTGACGACGGCGACATTGTAAAGATTGACTTTGACAGCGGAATCATTTACAATGAAACAAAGTCCGAGCAGTATCAGGCTCAGCCGTTCCCGGATTTTATCAAGGATATTATAAGGGCTAACGGTCTGCTCAATTCGATTAAGAACAGATAATTATATTTAAAAAAAACAGGTGAGAAGAGTATGAACAAGAAAATTACAGTGTTGAAGGGTGACGGTATCGGTCCGGAGATCGTTGACGAGGCTCTGAAGGTTATCGACAAAATCGGAGAAAAGTACGGTCACACATTTGAAAAGGATTTCGTGGATATCGGTGGCTCGTCAATAGACAAGTTCGGCGTTCCGATTACTGATGAGGGACTGGAAAGATGTAAAAACTGCGACAGCGTTCTTTTGGGTGCTGTGGGCGGTCCGAAGTGGGATACTATCGACCCGGCAAAACGTCCCGAAAAGGCACTTTTGAAGGTAAGAAGCGAGCTTGGTCTTTTCGCAAATCTCCGTCCTACAAAGATGTTCAGCCAGCTTAAAGATGCGTCTCCTCTTAAGGAAACAGGTATCAAGGACGGTCTCGACCTTATGATTGTCCGTGAACTTACAGGCGGTATCTATTTCGGCGAGCACAAGACGTTTAAAGAAAACGGCGAGACTGTTGCAACGGATCTTATGCTTTACAGCGAGCACGAGATTGAGCGTATCGGAAGAATTGCATTCGAAACCGCACGCAAGAGAGGCAAGAAGGTTCACTCCGTTGACAAGGCCAACGTTCTCGATTCCTCAAAGCTCTGGAGAAAGGTCATGCATAAGCTTTCCGAGGAGTACAGCGACGTTGAGTACAGCGATATCCTCGTTGACAATACGGCTATGCAGCTTGTCAGAAATCCCGGTCAGTTCGATGTTATAGTAACGGAGAATATGTTCGGCGACATTCTTTCCGATGAAGCAAGTATGCTCACAGGCTCGATAGGCATGATGCCTTCGGCAAGCCTTTCCTCCACAACTCTCGGCATGTATGAACCTATACACGGTTCAGCTCCCGACATCGCAGGTCAGAACATCGCCAACCCTCTCGGCACAATTCTTTCCGCCGCAATGATGCTCCGTTATTCTTTTGATATGATCGAGGAAGCAGACGCTATCGAAAAGGCAGTTGACGAGGTTCTCAGTGAGGGCTACCGCACTGTGGATATTGCAGGCAAGGACGAGAACGTCAAGAAGGTTTCCTGCAGTGAAATGGGCGATCTTGTCTGCGCTAAAATCTGAAATCCTCAGGCAGAGGCAATGTTATCAGCTTAGTGCGATTTACTATACTGGTCAGGGGACGCTCTCTGCCAGAGCGTCCCCTCTTCCAAAACAGTCCACCGGACTGTTTTGGAATTCACCCCTTGCAGAGGGCTGAACGCTAAAGGAGTTTCGCCGTCTGCGGACGGCGACCAAAGACGCTGTCTTTGGAATCTGCAAGCCTTTGAAAAGGCTTGAGCGAAACTTTTTCCGGCTTCGCATTATCAAAAGATATAGGGAAAACTAAGTTGTTTACCTTAAAAAAGAGAGGAATGATAGAATTGCTGCAGCTTGAAAATGTTTATCAGGCGGCTTTCGCTTTAAAAAATATTATCAGAAATACAGAGCTTATTCATGCTCCGAAAATCAATCCCGATGTAAATCTGTACATAAAGCCTGAGAATCTGCAGGTTACGGGTTCGTTCAAGGTTCGAGGCGCTGCATATAAAATTTCACGTCTTACGGACGAGGAAAAGGCAAAGGGCGTTATCGCCTGTTCCGCAGGAAACCACGCTCAGGGCGTTGCGCTTGCGGCGGCAAGAAACAATATCAACGCAGTTATCTGTCTGCCTGACGGCGCTCCTATCTCAAAGGTGGAAGCGACTCGTGCTTACGGCGCACAGATCGAGCTTGTAAACGGTGTTTACGATGATGCATATAATTATGCACTGAAGCTCAAGGACGAAAGAGGTCTTACGTTTATTCATCCTTTCGACGATGATGCTGTTATCGCAGGTCAGGGTACTATTGCTCTTGAAATTCTTAATGAGAATCCTGATGTTGAGGCGATTGTGGTTCCTATCGGCGGAGGCGGACTGATTTCGGGTGTTGCGTATGCGGTGAAGGCTCTCAGACCCGATGTGAAGGTTTACGGTGTTCAGGCGGCGGGGGCTCCGTCAATGGTGAAGTCTGTCGGCGAGGGTAAAATCCTCACGCTTGACAGCGTAAAGACCATTGCGGACGGTATCGCAGTCAAGCAGCCGGGAAGCACGACCTTCGAGATTTGCAGCAAGTATGTTGACGATATCGTGACGGTTACTGACGATGAAACGGCAACGGCGATTCTTACTCTTATGGAGAAGCAGAAGCTTGTCGCAGAGGGCGCAGGAGCTGTATCGGTTGCGGCGGTTATGTTTGACAAGGTTCCCGTAAAGGGCAAGAATACGGTATGTATCGTTTCCGGCGGAAACATCGACGTTACGATTCTTTCAAGAGTCATTGACAGAGGTCTGCTGAAGTCCGGACGACTCTGCAAACTCTCGATTGAGCTTACGGATAAGCCGGGACAGCTCAGGGATCTGTCAGCTACGATTGCATCTTACGGTGCGAATGTTGTAGCCGTTAATTATGAGCATGCAGGCAAGGGAACTGACGTTAACAGCTGTATTATCAGTCTGGAGCTTGAAACAAAGAATAAGGCTCACATCAAAGAAGTTCGTGACGGACTTACGAAGAGCGGTTTTAAGCTTTTATAAATATTGAAAAAATACTGTTGCATATTTTGCGGTTTACATTTATAATTTTATTATAGACTAAAAAAGAATTGTAAGTGAGCAAATAATTCAATTTACACAATAAATTTTATAAAAATGCCGTGGTACGGCATTTTTCAGGAGTAATATATCGTTAAGGGCTTCGCCCTTAAAAAACACCAAAGGCTCTGCCTTTGGAAACCGCCAGCACCCCAAGGGCACTTCCTTTGGGCGCCTTTTGAAAAAAGCTGGGCAAAAACTTTACCGATATTCTCAGCTCGCTTTTGTGTAATTTTCAGAATTTATCATTTGCAGTAAAAAAAATACGAAAGAGGAAAAAATTATGGCAGAGATTATTTATACAAAAAATGCTCCCGATGCTATCGGTCCTTATTCTCAGGCTGTAAAGACAGGTCCGCTCGTCTTTACGTCCGGTCAGATTGCTATCAACCCCGCAAGCGGTAACGTTGAAGCAGCAACAATTGAAGAGCAGACTGAACAGGTTTGTAAGAACCTCTCCGCTGTTCTCACAGAGGCAGGCACTTCCATTGACAAGGTAATTAAAACTGTTTGCTTCCTGGCGGATATGAACGACTTCGCAAAGTTCAACGAGGTTTACGGCAAATACTTCACTTCAAAGCCTGCTCGTTCCTGCGTTGCCGTCAAGACGCTTCCAAAAAATGTTCTGGTAGAAGTTGAGGCTATCGCAGAGGCTTGATTTTTCCGACGGTTTGTTATATCATATTATAGATAATAAATTGTCGAATTGACGGTAGATTGAATTGAGTATGTATGATACCCGGCACTGATAGCGCAAAGAGTGAGCTTTGCCGCAGTGTCCCTTATTAAGATGATTTCGGGGCGTATTATATTCGGTTTTGATTATGCCGAAACAAAAAGGAAAGGACACCTTGAGAAAAGGGCGGAATATACTATGAAGTTAAACGGTTCAGAGATAGTTGTAAAGGTTCTTTTGGAAAATGAGGTAGACACAATCTTCGGTTATCCGGGCGGATGTGTACTCAATATCTATGACGAGCTTTACAAAAATCAGGATAAAATCACACATTACATCACAGCTCACGAGCAGGGCGCTTCTCATGCGGCAGACGGCTACGCTCGTGCAACAGGCAAGACCGGCGTTGTTATCGCAACAAGCGGCCCCGGCGCTACAAACCTCGTTACGGGTATCGCAACGGCTTATATGGACAGCGTTCCTATGGTTGCAATTACAGGCAACGTAGGAAGCTCACTCATCGGACGTGACAGCTTCCAGGAGGTTTATATCGCAGGTATCACAATGCCTATCACAAAGCACAACTTTGTTGTACGCAAGATAGAGGATCTCGCTGACACTCTCCGTCAGGCATTCAAGATCGCAATCAGCGGCAGACCGGGTCCTGTACTCGTTGATATTCCTAAGGATATTACTGCGGCAATCACAGAATACGAGCCGAAGCCGAAGCAGACTGTTGAGAAGAAGTCGTTTATTGACGGCGACAACCTTGCCGAAATTGCGGATATTATCAACAAGGCAAAGAAGCCTGTAATTTTCTTCGGCGGCGGCGTTAAGAATTCGAATGCCGGCGAGATAATCAAGAAGATTATCGGCAAGGCAAATATTCCTGCCACCCATACAATCATGGCATCTGGTATACTCCGCTATGATATGCCGGAAAACCTTGGTTTCCTCGGCATGCACGGTTCTGTAGCGGCAAATAAGGCAGTTAACGACGCAGACGTTGTTATTACTATTGCAAGCCGTTTCTCGGACAGAGTTGCGCTTGCTCCGGATAAGTTTGCAAAGAAGGCTACACTTATTCACATTGATATCGACCAGAGTGAGATCGACAAGAACGTTAAGACGGACTATCATGTTATCGGCGACGCAGAAACCGTTCTCGGTCAGCTCGAGACTTTGATCGAGGAGAATAATCACGATGATTGGTTCTCTGAGATCAATTCGTTCAGAAGAGATATTCCTTATTCAACAGGCGGCGATAAGCTTCACCCCAAGGAGATTATGGATATCCTCAGCGAGACTGCAGGCGAAGAGGGACTTTTTGTAACGGACGTAGGTCAGCACCAGATGTGGGCTGCTCAGTACCTCCACCATGTAAAGGCTGAGAACTTCCTCACAAGCGGCGGCCTCGGCACAATGGGTTACGGCTACGGTGCGGCTATCGGCGCACAGATCGGTACAGGAAGAAGCCACGTATTCCATATCACCGGCGACGGTTCGTTCCACATGAACATGAACGAGGCTTGTACGGCAGTTTCGTACAACGTTCCAGTGATTTCTATCTGTCTCAACAACGAGGCTCTCGGCATGGTAAGACAGTGGCAGACATCTTTCTACGGCAAGAGATATTCCTCAAGTGAGCCTGACAGAAAGACAAACTACGTTAAGGTTGCCGAAGGATTCGGTGCAAAGGGTTATTCATGCCGCACTGCCGAGGAATTCAAGGCAGCACTCGACGACGCTATGAAGAGCGGCGGCCCTGCGTGGATAGAGTGTATCGTTGACAGAGAAGAGCGTGTTCTCCCGATGATTCCGGGCGGCGGCACTGTTGAAGATATCATTTATGAATAATAGGGGAGGAATACAGAGATGAAAAAAACATATATAAGCATTCTCGTTGACAATCACGAGGGTGTGCTCACAAGAATTTCCTCCTTGTTCTGTCAGAGAGGCTTCAACATAGACAGTCTTACGGTTTCGGCAACAAACGATGAGTCTCTTTCGAGAATCACAATAGCAACAACAGGCAGTGAAGAGGAGATAAATCAGATCATAAATCAGACGAAAAAGCTCTATGAATATGAGGGCATTTTCGAGATTGATCCGCATGACAGTCTCATCCGTGAGCTTCTGCTCGTAAAGGTTATGGCTGACGAGAAGAACAGAAGCGGTCTTTTGGAGCTTGCTACCATATACAAGGCAAAGATCATCGATATTTCGGTAGGCAGTATGGTATTTGAGGTTACAGGAAAGCCGGCAAAACTGGATTCTTACATTCAGAACCTTGAGCCGTATACGATACTCGAGATGTGTCGCACAGGTGCAACGGCAATTCAGCGCGGCGATGTCAAGATGACAAAATAATAATGATTCCGGTTACTTAAACCGTTCGAGAGGGGCGAGGACTTGCTCCTCTCGATTAGCATAACAGATACCGTTTATTTTTTATTGTGTGGATAAAAGTAATTTGATTACAGATAAAAACAGGGTTCGGGAGCTGCACCTATAAAGCCCCCTCCGGTAGGGATGAGTGACGCCCCAAGAATGCAAGCCGTAAGCGGCGCAGCATGATTGGTTCGGCGGAACTTATGCATAGCTGGGGGTCTGGGGGTGGGTTGGTTTGGTGAACGGAAAGTTCTTTGCATTTAAGGGAACGCTTTCTGCCAGAGCGTTCCCTCTCCCAAAACAGTCCACCGGACTGTTTTGGGATTCACCCTTTGCAGAGGGCTGAATGCAAAGGAGTTTCGCCGTCTGCGGACGGCGACCAAAGACGCTGTCTTTGGAATCTGCAAGCCTTTGAAAAGGCTTGAGCGAAACTTTTACCGTAATTATTTCGCCGAAATTTTTTAGTTGATGACTTATGTCAAGAATAAAGTATAAATCGGTGTAAAAAAAATCGACCGATAAAAATTTCTCTGCCCGCGGGTGATGACTTATGTCAAGAATAAAGTATGAATCGGTGTAAAAAAAAAATAGACCGATAAGAGTTTCTCTGCCCGCGGGTGATGACTTATGTCAAGAATAAAGTATGAATCGGTGTAA
>CAMHNT010000025.1 GCA_946186535.1 uncultured Clostridia bacterium | reverse complement strand
TTGCCCTCTTGGTGTATTGCTGGCGCATATTTTCCGTCATAGTACACAAATCCCCCTTGAAATACGTCAGTATTCTTGCGGTCGATTTATCCACTCTGTCGAAAAATCTGACTACGCATCTTCGGCACTGCCTTTTTGCGGTATTGCCTTAAAAAAAGTGAATAGTGTATCGGGCACCGGCAGATATATTAACAAAAGCCCCATACTAACCAATATTTCCTGCATATATTCAAAATTTGTCAGCGGCAAAAAAACAGTTGACAATACGCTTAAAAAGTGATATTATTTAATATACGAAACTTTGAAATCAATAAAAGTTTTTTAACGGTTACCCGATAGAGTCCTATCTTGAATTCACAGAGGAGCGTGAGAAAAATGGCTAAGGAAAGCACAAAAACTATAGCGCAGAACAAAAAAGCATATCACGATTACTTTGTAATTGAAACTATCGAAGCCGGTATTGAGCTTTGCGGAACAGAAGTAAAATCTCTCCGTGAAGGAAGGACTAATTTAAAAGACAGCTGGTGTTCTGTTGTTGACGGCGAAATTTTTGTCAACGGCATGCACATAAGTCCGTATGAACAGGGAAACATATTCAATAAAGACCCGATGAGAGTGAGAAGGCTTCTCATGCACAAGCGTGAGATTATGCGGCTTTTCGGCCACATAAATCAGGACGGATACTCACTTATTCCGCTTTCACTTTACTTCAAGGGCAGTAAAGTGAAAATGTCCGTTGGTCTCTGCAAAGGCAAGAAACTTTATGATAAGCGTGCTGACATGGCTGAAAAATCAGCTAAACGTGACATTGAACGTACTATGAAGGAACGATTCAACAGGTAACATGTTTTTTCTTAAAGTTCCTTCAGTATATAGTTAAGTATATTTCTTAAAATATATGGGGGTGTAAAGGTTTCGACGGGGATTGTGAGCTTTGGTAAGCGAGTAGCGGTGCGGAACCGCTATAAAATCCGTAACTTTAAAAAATAAACGACAACAATACAGTTGCCTTAGCAGCCTAAGCGCTGCTCGTTCTTACCGGGAGTACCACGGCCCGGATAAGAGCGTCGATTAGTGGTGAACGTGTTCAGGAGGATGCCTTGACCCTGTTCATGTATCAGAGGCTACCAAAGAATCAAGCCTGCCTATGGGCGTGATTCCGAGGGAATTTTAAAACACAGGCTACACTCGTAGAAAGCCTTGGTAAATGGTTTTCGGACAGGGGTTCGATTCCCCTCACCTCCACCAAAACAAAATTACAAAAAGCCTTGTTTCTGTGATTTGTTTTTTGTAATGAGTAAATGTGCAGAGAGTTCTTCGGGACTCTCTGTTTTTTTAATCACTAATCTGCATACAAACAAAAAAACCGTCATGAGAGAACCAACCTCTCAGACGGCTTAATGCTATTTTCTCTTAAATTGCGTTATTCAGGGCTGTAAGTAGCCTCTCCTGCATTCGCTGACGAAACAGCGTCATTTGAAAGAAGAACTGTCAATGTGTCATAATCCGCAATTCCCGTCACAGAAAGTCCGTTTGCAGTCTGGAAGGCACTTACTGCCGCTGCAGTTTCCACAGTAAACGTTTCGTCCGCTTCTCCTTCCATATAGCCTAGTCCGATCAGACGTTCCTCAATATATCTGACAGGAAGATACGTTTCGCCTACAGTATAGAAAATACCAACCTTCGGCTCAAAAGGAGCAACATACTCAACCTCTTCAACAATATTGAACTCGTCAGGCCATTTCTGTTTCTGAGTATAATTTTCCTGAGTCTTTGCGATAAGATAGTCAACCGTCACAAGACATGTGTTTCCCTGAAGCTTAAGGTATTTTTCGGGAAGAGTATAAATCCTGTTTCTTAAAACAGCCGAAAGAGATGAAAGATCTTCATTCACTCTTAACTTTTCCGAAACACCCTCGGCACAGAATATAGTATCGGGATTGCCTCTGAGAAGAACATCAATTCCAATGAATCCATCGTCATCATCTGCGGCGATGTTTGTCAGCTGAGCATAGTCGAAAAGCTCTGCCGAATAATCGTTTCCGTAAGCCACCTTGCATTGATCACCGTCAATATCATAAATATAACATACCGTTGAAACCACATTTTTATCCATAACCTCATTCTTCATCGAATCAAGGGATTCCTGAATGGAATCAAAAGTATCCATTGCTTTCATTTTTCCCGAATAGCTTCCGCCCAAAACAGAAGCAATGTTGCCGTAAAGCTTTACGAGCTCATTCTTGTTCGAAGCCGGCTTGATCACAAGAATATCCGCCCCAAGATCAGCGATTTGCTGCTTTGTTTCGTCATCAAAAATTTCATCGGAAAGAACAAGGCTTGTATTCATTTCTCTGAGCATACCGATATCGGGGCTGTCCGGAGTTCCTACCGAAGGAAGCAGCTCCAAACCTTCCTGAGTGCATATGTCGCTTCTGCCCGAGAGCTTTCCCTCATAGCCGCACGCAAGAATAATATCCGCAAGATTATCGCTCAGAACAACAACCCCATCGGGAGCTTTTTCAAACACAAGATTACCGACTGTCACGGGATAGTCGAACTGTTCCTGATCGTCATTCTTCACCAAGAAGTTACATGACGTTGCCAAAAGCATAAGGCTGACCGACAACATCACACAAATAAGTTTCTTCATACAATATCCTCCGATATTTTTTAATTCATCATTGTATAAAATCCTAATTTATATTTTACAATTATTTTTTGTATCTGTCAACTCATTTTGAATGCTTTGTTTTTCCTGTCATTTTTCCTGTTATCCTCTATATAACAAATAGCTGACAGAATGCCGGATAGCTGTCTTTGGACTGTCATGCGCTCAGTATAATCCCCTGCCCGCAAAAAGTCTGCTTTCGGGGCAGGGGATTAATATAACAAAATTAAAGGGATTCCGAGGAAAATTTTAAAATAGTAACTTCTCCCGAAAACAATTCATTTATATATCGTCTTCGGGCTCAAATTCAAGAACGCACTGTTGTATATATTCCCTTATCTCCTCTGTTCCCTCTCCGTTGAGTGCGGAAAAAGGAAACAGCGGAATGTCGGAATATGCTTCAAGCTCTTTTTTCAGCTCTTCGAGACGCTTTGTCTGCTGTGTTTTTTTCAGCTTGTCCTTTTTCGTCAGAACTATTATGAAAGGATATCCGCCGGAATAAAGATACTCTATCATATTCATATCGTCAGCAGACGGCGAATGGCGCATATCGACTATCTGAACCACAAGCGCAAAATTTCTGTCCTGGTTGAAATATCCCTCCATGAGATTCGCCCAGCGCTGTTTTTCGGACTTCGAAACCTTCGCATAGCCGTATCCGGGAAGGTCAACGAGGTGGAATCTGTCAACCCTGAAAAAATTTATTGTTGCGGTTTTTCCGGGTGTAGCGCTTACCCGAGCGAGAGCCTTCCGGTTCACGAGCTTGTTTATGAGCGATGATTTTCCCACGTTGCTCCTTCCGGAAAAAATAACCTCGGGAAGCGTGGATTGGGGAAGCTGTAAAGCGTTTCCTGCGGCAAATTCAAATTCCGCTTTGTTGAAATTCATATTAATTCTCCTGTTATCACCGCATCGGCAGGCTTGCTGTCGGTTTTCTTCGATGTCTTTTTTGTTTTCGCCGTCTTCGGCTGCGACGGCTTTTCATAGGTATTGTCAAGTGTAAAAGCAATCTCAAGAACCTCATCGATCGTTTCGACCGGAATAATATTAACATTCTCCTTCACGGTTTCATCGATCTCATAGAGGTCGGATTCGTTCTTCTTCGGAATGACAATAGTCTTTATTCCCATTTTATAGGCTCCCATCGATTTTTCCTTCAATCCACCGATAGGAAGAACCTTTCCCCTAAGAGTGATCTCACCCGTCATCGCAACCAACCTGTTGACAGGCTTGTTCGTGAGAGCAGAAACAATCGCCGTTGTCATTGTGATACCGGCGGACGGGCCGTCTTTCGGAACGGCACCCTCGGGAGCGTGAATATGAATATCGTTGAGCTTATAGAAATCGGTATTTATACCGAGCTTCTCCGCCCTCGTTCTCACACAGGTCACGGCAATTTTCGCCGACTCCTTCATAACTTCGCCGAGCGAGCCGGTAAGCTCGATTTTTCCTCTTCCGGGAACTACGGCAACCTCAATCGGAAGCGTCTCTCCTCCGACCGCCGTCCATGCAAGACCGTTTACGAGACCCACTTCGTGCTTCTGGGAAAGCTCGTCGTCCTTGAATTTCTTCGGTCCGAGGTATTCCTCGATATTCTTTGCGTCAATCTTGAAGACCTCTTCCGTTTCACCGGCGGCTACATTTCTCGCAACCTTTCTCATGACTGCGGCTATTCTTCTTTCAAGATTTCTGACGCCTGCTTCTCTTGTATATCCGTCAATGACAGCATATATAGCCGAGCTTGAGAATTTGCAGTTTGAAGCTTTCAGTCCGTTATTCACAAGCTGCTTCGGAATAAGGTGCTTTTTCGCAATATGGAACTTCTCTTCACGGTTATAGCTTCCAATCTCTATAACCTCCATTCTGTCCTTGAGCGGCGCAGGAATAGAATACGCATCGTTTGCCGTCGTTATGAACATAACCTTGCTGAGGTCAAACGGAAGATCTATATAGTGATCACGGAACGTGCTGTTCTGTTCGGGATCAAGAACCTCAAGCAGAGCGCTTGTAGGATCGCCCTTGTAGTCGGACGCAAGCTTGTCGATCTCGTCGAGAATAAGGACAGGATTGTTTGTACCTGCCGACTTAATTGCGGATATGATCCTTCCGGGCATAGCCGCAATATATGTACGTCTGTGACCTCTGATCTCCGCCTCGTCATGGACTCCTCCGAGTGCTATACGTTCGGCTTTTCTGTTTATTGCAGCAGCTATGGACTGTGCTATCGATGTTTTTCCGACGCCCGGAGGTCCCACAAGACAGATAATCTGTCCTTTCACATCCGGCGTAAGCTTCCTTACGGCAAGATATTCTATAATTCTTTCCTTAACCTTCGAGAGACCGTAGTGATTCCTGTCGAGAGCCTTCGTGACGGAATTGATATCTATCTTATCCTTTGAAGATTTGTCCCACGGAAGTTCGAGACATGCGTCAAGATACATCCGGAGAGTAAACGCTTCCTGTGAAGCTTCGGGCATTTTCTGAAGACGGCTGCATTCCTTAAGAAGGTGCTCTTTTATTTTCTTATCGACTCTGAGAGCATAGATACGTTCCTTGTACTCCTCAGCCTCTTCATCAATATCCTCTTCCCCAAGCTCTTCACGTATAGCACGGATCTGTTCGTGAAGGAAATATTCCTTCTGATTCTCGTCCATGTGCTCATGCGCACGGTCAACAATTTTTGTCTGGATTTCGAGAATGGCAACCTCTCTGTCGAGAACGTCAAGAATGAATGAAAGTCTTTCGTCTACTTCGAAGGTTGAAAGCATTTTCTGCTTGGCGTTAAAATCTATGATAATATTGTTTGCAACAAAATCAGCAAGGCTGTTCGGTGAATTCGAAAGCTCCACCTTGAACAGAATGTCGTTCGGAATTTTAGGAGAAAGATCAACGTATCTTTCAAAAACACTTTTAACGACACGCATCATTGCAAGCTGATCAACAGAAGGCTCATCGCCTTCATACTCGCAGGATACTATATCTCCCTCAAAATAGCTTTTTTCCTTTTTGAGTTCAAGCGCAACACCTCTGTAAAGGCCTTCAACAATAACCTTAGTCGTGTTGTCGGGCTGACGGACTGTCTGGGCAATTTTAACAACCGTTCCTACATCATACAGATCGTCCGGTGCAGGACGGCTTTTCAGCGGATCCTTCTGAGTGGTTACGAAAAGAAGCTGATTAGATTTCATTGCAGCATTAACCGCCGCCACCGACGCCGTTCTTGCAACATCAAAATGTATCACCGACTCAGGGAAAACCACAAGTCCCCGAAGCGCAAGCACAGGAATTGTGCCCAACGAATCGCAGCGGTAATCGCTGATATCTTTTACTTTATCTATATTCATATTTTTCTACCCTCCTATAAGGGGATTAGAGAAAAATCAAAGTTTTTCTCCGAGTAAATCATAAAAAATCTTCTGTAATACCACAAAATGCTGTAACAAGTCAAAGGTTTTTCCTTGGTATGTTACAGCAGTTTATGACTTACAATATAAATAGTTTATTTTTCTTAAATCGTCAGGAAGCCGTATTGCCCGATTGAGAATCATCAAAATCAAGTGAAATTCTCTTTGAAAGGTCACGCTCTATATTCGGAACATCGAGTCCGTTGACCGTGTCACCGTTTATCGTAATTTTAACAATAGTTTCATCGGACGGAGCGTTGAACATCAAATCGCCCAGAACATCCTCAAGAATAGCACGAAGTCCTCGTGCGCCCGTCTCCTGCTTGATAGCCTTCTGAGCTACTGCTTTGAGTGCATCATCGGTGAATTTGAGCTTTATGTTATCCATTTCAAAGAGCTTCTGATACTGCCTGATTATCGAGTTTTTAGGCTCGGTGAGGATCTGAACGAGTGCGTCCTCGTCAAGCCCCTTAAGCGCAGTGATAACCGGAATTCTTCCGACAAGCTCCGGGATAAGACCGAATTTCACCAGGTCATGGGAAACGACGTCGCTCATCCAATCCGTCTTGCTGAGCTCTTCCTTGTTGCGGACAACAGCCTCAAAGCCGAGTGACGATGAACCCTTGCGCTTTTCGACAACCTTTTCAAGACCGTCAAATGCGCCGCCGCATATGAAAAGAATATTTTTTGTGTTTATTTTCAGGTACTCCTGCTGGGGGTGCTTTCTGCCGCCCTGAGGAGGTACGTTAGCCACGGTTCCCTCGATTATTTTAAGAAGGGCCTGCTGAACGCCCTCACCGCTGACATCTCGTGTGATTGACGGATTCTCGGATTTTCTTCCGATCTTGTCGATCTCATCAATATAGATGATTCCTCGCTCCGCCTTTTTTATATCGAAGTCTGCCGCCTGAATGAGACGAAGAAGAATATTCTCAACGTCCTCTCCGACATATCCCGCTTCCGTCAGTGTCGTTGCATCCGCAATTGCAAAAGGAACGTCAAGAGCCTTTGCGAGAGTCGAAGCAAGCAAGGTCTTTCCGACGCCGGTCGGGCCCAGAAGAAGCACGTTGCTTTTTTCGATTTCGGTGTCGTCCCTCAGGGTGAGAAGTCTCTTGTAGTGGTTGTAAACCGCAACACAAAGAGTTTTCTTTGCCTCTTCCTGACCGACAACATAATCGTCGAGGTGTTTTTTCATATCAACAGGTTTAATGAGATTAAGACTCAGACCGCCTATTTTTTTCTTTTTCTTCGTTACGGATTCGCCGAATTCTTCTTCGAGAATCGTGTTGCAAAGAGAAATACACTCATCACAGATATAAACATCTTTTCCTGCTATAAGTCTTGCAACCTCGTCCTGGGATCTGTTGCAAAAGGAACAACATATATTATCATGGTTATTGTTATTATTCTTACCCGGCATAAAATCTATAGCTCCTCAGTAAATAATTATATAACAGTTATTATCTCTTGGTAATGATCTTATCGATCAGACCATATTCAAGAGCCTGCTCAGCAGTCATGAAGTTGTCTCTCTCCGTATCTCTTGCGATAACGTCGTAGGGCTGACCTGTACGCTCGGAAAGAATTGTGTTGAGCTTCTTCTTTGTTCTTATGATATGGTCGGCATGAATCATAATGTCGGTTGCCTGACCCTGTGCGCCGCCGCTCGGCTGATGAATCATGATGTCGCTGTTCGGAAGAGAAAGTCTCTTGCCCTTTGCTCCTGCGGCAAGGAGGAATGCGCCCATGCTCGCAGCCATGCCCATACAGATCGTGGATACGTCGCACTTGATGTACTGCATTGTGTCATAAATAGACATACCTGCCGTAACCGATCCTCCGGGGCTGTTGATGTAAAGGCTGATGTCCTTTGAAGGATCCTGACCCTCAAGGAAAAGAAGCTGAGCCACAACAACGCTTGCTGAAGCATCGTTGACCTCGTCTGTGAGCATAATTATTCTGTCATTGAGCAAACGGGAATAAATATCGTATGAACGCTCTCCTCTGCTTGTTTGCTCGACTACATAAGGTACTAATGCCATATTTTTCAACCCTTTCGTAAAATTAATCAGTCATATATATAATTAAGCATACTTCACGCTGCAACGCAGCTCTTCATTTTTAAGTTTCGGTATAAATTCCGGATATTATTCAGACTGCCGAAATTTTTCGGCAGTCTTTTTGAATATATTCTTTTTTTATTACTTAATGTTTGCTGTTTCCTTAACGAGATCCATAGCCTTAGACACAGCTACATCCTTCTTGAGTTCGTCTGCAGGAATGAGAGCCTTTACTCTGTCGATTTCCATTTTGTATGCGTCTGCGAGCTTCTTGAACTCTTCCTCGAGTGCCTCTTCCGTAGCCTCGATGTTCTCGATCTCAGCGATCTTCTCAAGAGCAAGTCTTACCTTAACTCTCTTCTCGGCCTCTTCGGCATACTGCTCTCTGAAAGCGTCCTCCGTGAGACCTGTGTACTGCATATATGTCTGGAGGTCAAGACCCTGAGATCTGAGTCTCATCTCGAACTCTCTGAGCATATCGGTAACCTTGTTGTCGTACATAGCCTCGGGAATTTCACCCTCAACCTTCTCAACGAGAGCGTCAACGAGCTTGTTCTCGATATCGTTCTCTCTTGCCTTCTCAAGATCCTCTGCGAGAGTCTTTGAGATCTCAGCCTTGTATTCATCAACCGTAGAAGCTTCCTCGCTTACGTCCTTAACGAACTCGTCGTCAAGCTCCGGAAGAATTCTTGTCTTGATTTCGTGGAGAGTGATCTTGAACTCAGCCGGCTGACCTGCGAGCTCGTCAACCTGATATTCCTCGGGGAATGTTACGTTGATCGTGAACTCTTCGCCTGTGCTGTGACCGATGAGCTGCTCCTCAAAGCCCGGAATGAAATTGCCGCTGCCGATTGTGAGGTTGTAGTTCTCGCCCTTGCCGCCTTCGAAAGCCTCGCCGTCCTTGAAGCCCTCGAAATCGATAACGGTGATGTCGCCGTCCTGAGCCGGTCTGTCCTCAACAGTCTGAACGCTGCTTGCTCTCTGTCTTGCCTTGTCGATCTCCTCGTTGATTTTCTCCTCGGTTACCTCAGCGGAAACAGCCTCAACCTCGATGCCCTTGTAGCCGTCGATCGTGATCTCGGGGTATGTCGTAACAACAGCCTTGAATGTGAAGCCGTCCTCGGAAAGCTCGGTTACGTCGAGGTCGATTTTGTCCGGAACAACTCTGAGACCTGCTTCGTCAACTGCGTCCTGAAGAGCCTGAGGATAAAGATCCTGCATAGCGTCCTCGTAGAACACCTCTTTGCCGTAGAACTTCTCGATAACGCTTCTCGGAGCCTTGCCCTTTCTGAAGCCGGGGATATTGATATTCTTAACCTGCTTCTTATAAACGGAGTTGATAGCCTTCTTGAAGGACTCGCCGTCTACGGAAACCTCTACTTCATGTCTGTTTGTGTCAACCTTATTTGATGCTTTTAAACTCATTTTATTTTTCCTCCTGCGTATATTGACTGCAGAAATTTGTTCTGTTCAATGCTTTGCAGTCCTACGTTTTAGTATCTTTGCGTAACCCTCTATTTTGCCCAGTTTACGCTTAACTTGATAAGTATATCATAAATACAGGAATAAATCTACCTTTTTTATGAATTTTCTGTAAAAAATAATCCGCAAATTTTCAATTTTTAAGTTTCAAACCACATGTATCGGCTTGAACTGTGTATAGTCACAGGCAATAAGCTTGAACTCGATACCCTTATAATTTCCGACTGTCGCAAGCGACGCCGTTTTCTTTCCGTGAAGATGACCGTAATAGCATTTTTTTATATCATACTCCAAAAGGACGTTCATCATCTCGGGGCATTCTCTTCCGCCGAAAACGGGAGGATAATGCAGGAATGCGACGATTTCTCCGCCGAGCTGCTTTGCCGCTTCGATTGATATTCTCAGTCTGCCTGCCTCACGGTTTATGACCTTTGTATCCTGAGAGTCCTTTGCGTCGTAGAACCAGCCTCTCGTTCCGCACACCGCAATATCACCGATACGGTATGCATTGTTGAAAAGCACGGATATTGTCGTGATATCATTCTGAGCGAAAAACCTTTCGATCTTCGTTTTCGTGTCCCACCAGTAGTCATGGTTGCCCTTCAGAACAATTTTCTTTCCGGGCAGCCCGTCAATAAACTTAAAATCGGGCAGCGCCTCATTCAGGTTCATACCCCAGGATATGTCTCCTGCAAGCACGACCGTATCTTCATCGGAAATTATCTCTTTCCAGTTCGTTTCAATTTTTTCGACATAATTGCCCCAGCCCTGAAATATATCCATGGGTTTATCCACACCAAACGAGAGGTGCGGATCGCCCAGTACATACAGTGACATTATTTTACACCCAGAGCCGAAAGAACAAACTCGGGCATTTCATCAGCATTCACAACGCTTGTGAAGCGTGTCTCCTTATCCTTGAGAGCCGCAAGCGGTGCAGGAACAGCCGTGTTTGTTTTATTTTTAAGAAGCTCAACCATTTCGAATTCATCATCGGGAAGCTCTTCGCCGTCTGCGATAGCCTTAAGAACGCTTCCGCTGAACTTGTAAGGGCTTGCAGTGGAGTCAAGAACCACAGGTGTTCTGTCGCCTGTCTTTTCAACGTACTCCTTGTAAACGTTCACGGCAACGGCTGTGTGAGTATCGCAGAGATAGCCGTACTTGTTGAAGAACTCGTCTATGGTAGCCTTTGTCTTTTCGTCGTCGCAGAAGCCGCCAACGAAAAGCTCTGTGATCTTAGTCTTTATTTCATCGTCAACGCTGTACTTGCCTGTAGTTTTAAGAGAGGTCATCCACTCCTTAACCTTAGCGTCGTTCTTCTCCGTCATGTGATAGAGGAAACGCTCGAGGTTACTGGAAACGAGGATATCCATAGACGGAGAGATAGTAGCATAGAAGCTTCTGTTCTTGTCATATGTACCCGTTGAGATGAAGTCGGTAAGAACATTGTTGGAGTTCGAAGCGCAGATGAACTTGTTGATAGGCAAGCCCATTCTGAAAGCATAGTAGGAAGCGAGAATGTTGCCGAAGTTTCCTGTCGGAACAACAACGTTGATCTTGTCGCCGAGCTTTATTTTTCCGTCGTTCACAAGCTCCGCATAAGCCGAGAAGTAATAAACAATCTGCGGAAGAAGTCTGCCCCAGTTAATAGAATTCGCACTTGAGAAAATGTAATTATTCTCTTCAAGCTTTGAAACGAGAGCGGAATCCGTGAAGATGTTCTTAACGCCTGTCTGTGCGTCGTCGAAGTTTCCTCTGATAGCGCAGACGTTTACGTTGCTGCCCTCCTGAGTCGTCATCTGGCGCTTCTGCATCGGGCTGACGCCGTCAACGGGATAGAACACCATGATCTTTGTTCCGTCAACGTCCTTAAATCCCTCGAGAGCAGCCTTTCCCGTATCGCCCGAGGTTGCAACAAGAATTACAGCCTCCTTGTCGGGTGAAGTCTTCTTCAGCGACTTTGTGAGCAGATGAGGAAGAATCTGGAGAGCCATGTCTTTGAAAGCGGAAGTCGGGCCGTGCCAGAGCTCCAGAACGTTAATATCGATATCTCCGTACTTCTGATATGAAAGCGGAGCAGGGTTATTCGAACCGAATTTCTCGGATGTGTATGCTTTTGTCACGCACTCGTCGATTTCCTCTGTCGTGAAGTCGTCGAGGTAGTCCGAAAGAATTTTTTTTGCTCTTCCGACATAGTCAAGCTTCGTGAGTCCTTCGATGTCGGAAAGGGTATACTGAGGGATTTCCTGAGGAACGAACAATCCGCCGTCCGTGGAAATACCCTGTGCGATAGCCTGCGATGCAGACACTACTATATTTTTATCTGTGGTACTGTTATACTTCATTGTTTTTACAATCCTTTCTGTTGTAATATCGGAGATACGGAAAGACGCAAAAAACAGCCTTTCTGTCCCCTGCACCGTCCGTGGGCTTTGTCATAGCTTTTATCGACCACGTTAAAGACAATGTCATCTTACTTAATTGACTCTACTGATTTTGGAACGCTCTCTGCCGGAGGGCTGATCGCCAAGGATTTCTGCGGTTGCGCCCGCAGGAAGTCCCCTTGGGGTACCTTTGAAAAGGCTTGAGCGAAACTTTTTCCGGCTTCGCTTCGCCGGGAATTTATTGGGTTGATGACACTGACGTTAAAGGTGTACTAAATTGTATTTTACACTATAATCTCTCAATTGTCAAAGCTTTGATAAAAATTATATGCGTTTTTAAAAAAGAGTTTATCAATCAGCGTTTCACTGTAATTTAATCGTGCAAATTCATCGGAAATTTTGTGCATATCTGCTATAGAATTCATATCATCCGAAAGCTCGCCGCCGTCAAAATCTGAACCTATCGCAACCGTATTTTCACCTCCGAGTGACAAAAAATATTCGGTGTGTTTTATTATATCCTTTATCGACGGATTCGACTCCGCAAGGAAATGTCTGTGAAAATTTATGCCGACAATGCCGCCACTGCTTTTTATAATTTCAAACTGTTCGTCTGTTAAGTTTCTCCTGTGCGGACAAACAGTTCGGGAATTTGAATGGGTTGCAATAAACGGACGTTTTGCAATTTCGGCAACATCAAAGAAAAGCCTGTCGCTTGCGTGTGAAACGTCAACAACAATTCCGCACCGCTCCATTTCACGAACGGCTTCCCTGCCGAATCCGGTTATGCCCTTCGGATTTTCAACGTCAGCGCCGTCCCCGATTTCACATCGGCCGTTCCACGTCAGAGTCATTGCACGAACTCCGAACTTCCGGTATTTTTCGATATTTTCAAGTTTTCCGTTCAGAGCCGCACCGCCCTCAATCGTTATCATGATATTCGACTTTGATTTTATATCCGAAACGGAATCTGTTTTTTTAACCGACCTTTTTTGTTCATTGCATTTTTCAAGCTCGCTCAGAAGCAGACGATAACAATTCTCAACGAGCCTTTCGGCATTCTCGCCCCGAACATCGTCGGGTATCCAGACCGCCATACATTGAATCCACTCGTCAAAGACCTCTCCCATGTCAACCGATATCTCGAAATCATTTGAGATAATGCTTTTATTCTCCGTGAATGCTCTGTAAAGAGTATCGCAGTGAAGATCAAACAACCGCATAAAACTCCTCCGATGTATCTTTTAATCAACAATATGCGCAAAGCCTTTCAGCTTTTCAATTTCACGCTCGTACTCGGTTCTGTCGAATTTATAGCTTAAATTATACAGCCAGTTTTTCCTGTGACCCTGTCGGAAATTTTCCCAGTAGACAAATTCATCGTCCCTTCGCACCATAACGTCAATATCCCAACAGCCCCATACACCGCAGTCTCTGCAGCACAGCAGAGGCACGCCGTATTTGCTTGAATACGAATTATCATCAAAAGCCTCGGACAGCTCCTTATACAAAAACTTCGGAGTATTATGACCGTAAGCCCCTGCAATATTCGGGTGTCCCTCTTCCTGCGCAAAAGGCTCTTCGATCTCCCTCACGATATCAACAAGCTCTTGTCCGTTTATGTAGATCTCAACCGCACGAAGACCTTCGGGAAAGCTGCCGGATTCAGCCCACGATTCACCCTTTTTCTTCGGGTCGATGATTTTGAATTCAAGCGTATCAGTCATAGACATCACCTCATTATATGTCATATGGTTTTCAAATATTCAGTCATAATTCATGCCGTTGAAAAATACTACCGTATCGTTTTTAACCGAAATGCATATCGGACTCCAGTATTTATCATAACCGATAAGAACCGTTTCCGCACCGTGAACGGCTTCCTTGAAAATGTTTATTTCATTTTCTTCAAGCTTTACCTTTTCGGCAAATGTCATAAACTCCGCAAGCAGTTTTTCTTCCGTCAGGCTCTTG
>CAMHNT010000024.1 GCA_946186535.1 uncultured Clostridia bacterium | reverse complement strand
AGTTTTTGTCCAGCTTTTTTCAAAAAGTACCCCAAGGGCACTTCCTTCGGGGCGCATGCGGAGTCAAGAGGCAGAGCCTCTTGTGGGTTTTTAAGGGCGAAGCCCTTAACATCTCATTTCTCCTTAAAATGCCGCACTGCGGCATTTTTATAAAAATTTTATATATATTTTGACTATTGTTTTATAGATTTACTCGTTTATAGTTTAATATATTTTTAGGGTGCAACGAATTAGATCAGTCTCTTCTCCTGCCGCTCACAATCAGCAGCAATCTCAGGAACTGAATGAGCGCCGTCAGCGCCGATGCAACGTATGTCATAGCGGCGGCTGTCAGTACCTTTTTCGCACCGCTGTATTCCTGCTCGTCAAGCATATATGTGCTTTTAATTGTCGCAAGCGCTCTCCTGCTCGCATCAAACTCAACCGGCAGCGTCACAAGATATACAAGCACCGCAAGTGAATACAAAGCTATTCCAACCCAAATCAGCGTATCCGACAGGAAAAATCCTGCAAGGATAAGCGGAGTCGAAAGCTTTGACGTAATACTCGCTACAGGAATAATGCTTGAGCGTATCTTGTTTGGAACATAACCCTCGGCGTGCTGGACTGCGTGTCCCGCTTCATGTGCGGCGATACAGACAGCGGCTATCGAAGCGTGACCGTAAACCCCGTCCGACAGTCTGATTATATTTTCCGAAGGAGAAAAATGGTCTGTCAGCGAACCGGAAATATGCTCTATTTTTACGTTTGCAATTCCGTGTGCGGACAGCACGGCTCTTGCCGCAGATTCACCCGTAAGTCCCCTTGAATTCGGAATTTTGGAATATTTATTATATGCAGATTTTACTTTGTACTGCGCCCACACAGAGAGTATAATTGCAGGCAGCATAAAAATAAGATAATTTAAATCATAATACATTTTTTACCCCGATTCCGAGCTTAGCTCCTGACATTAATCGTGCCAGCGCACCATCTCACTCCGAAAAACTGTCCGAAACGGCTATCCTCTGACCTCTGAAAAAGTCGGCTGCATTCATTCTGTTTTTGCCTTCAAGCTGAACCTCAAGAAGCTCAACCGAGCCTTCACCGCATGCCACCACCGGCGGATTTACGGAGATGACCTTTGACGGCTCGCCGCTCCTGTTACAGACCCTTGTCCTGTAAATCTTAAGCTTTTTGCCCTTGAACATTGTAACCGCAACAGGCCACGGATTCATGCCTCTTACCTTATTATGCACGGCGTCTGCCGATAAATTCCAATCGATAACACATTCTTCCTTTGAAAGCATTGCGGCATACGTCGAAAGACTGTCGTTCTGCTTTTCTCTTTCTATCGTGCCGTTCTCTATTTTTTCAAGCGTCTCCAGAAGAGTCTGTGCGCCGAGGGGGGCAAGTCTGTCAAAAAGCTCGCCTGCCGTTTCATCGGGCAGTATCTTCACACTGTTTTTGAGAAGCATATCTCCGGTATCAAGACCCACGTCCATAAGCATCGACGTAACGCCCGTTTCCTCTTCTCCGTCTATGACGCTTCGCTGTATCGGCGCCGCTCCTCTGAGCTTAGGAAGCAGTGAACCGTGAATATTAATACAACCGAACTTCGGAATATCAAGCACCGTTTTCGGAAGAATTTTTCCGTAAGCAATAACTACTATAACATCGGGTTCAAGACCCTTCAGCTCCTCGACAACAGACTCATCCTTCAACGTACTCGGCTGATAAACGTCTATGCCATACTTCTGAGCGCACACCTTCACGTCAGGCGGAGTAAGAATTCTCTTTCTTCCGACAGGCTTGTCCGGCTGAGTATACACTGCTCTGACGTTATATTTTTCGCTTTCCGCAAGTGCTGTCAGTGACGGCACTGCAAAATCAGGTGTTCCCATAAAAACTATATTCACGAAATTCCCCCTTGTCTTTGTACTAATATCCTGTATTCTATGGTATATAAGGGGCTGTTTGAAAAAGACAGCTATTCATTTTCAAACGCCCCTCAGCATTAGCCTTCTATCTCATCGGGACGAAGCATTCTTTCAGCCTTCTGTTTGAAAATTATACCGTCGAGGTGGTCAATCTCGTGGCAGAACGCTCTTGCCTTAAGACCCTCTCCCTTGACTGTGAATTCCTCGCCATGTCTGTCCTGCGCCTTGACCGTAACGAACATCGGACGTTCAACAACTCCGTACTCGTTCGGGCAGGAAAGACATCCCTCGGCTCCCGACTGCTTGCCGCTGTAAGCGATAATTTTCGGATTAACAAGCTCGATAAGACCCTCCTCGTCGCCGATATCAACTATACAAACTCTTCTCAGTATACCGACCTGCGGTGCGGCAAGTCCCACACCCTCGGCAACCTTCAGTGTTTCCGCCATATCGTCCAGAAGAGACGCAAGCTTCTCGTCAAATTTTTCAACAGGACGGCACTTCTTCGTCAGAATCCTGTCGCCCTCTTTTACTATATCACGCAGTCCCATATTATTACTCCTTTACAAGATGTTATCCGGGTTTATATCGGCATAAACCGTAACATCGCTGAATTTTCTTTCCTTTGCGAAACCGACCATTACACCCGAAAGCATCTGTCTGAATCGCTTGGAGTTTCTGAATTTCAGAATAATTTTATACCTGAATTTATTGTTAACACGATAAACCGATGCAGGCGAAGGGCCTAAAATTCTTATCGGCAGATCGCTGTATTTTTCTTTCATAACCTCGCAGAGAGTTTTTGTAAACTCCCTTGCGGCTGCAGCGCACTTCTCCTCCTTCTTTCCCGTTACGCCTATCATGCAGATATCGGAGAAAGGCGGATAGAGCATCGCTTTTCTGACCTTTATTTCGGAGCGGTAGAACTCCTCGTAGTCCTGTGCGGCGGAAAGCTGCATTATTGGATTTTCGGGTGTGTACGTCTGTATCACGGCACGACCCGGGCGGTCGCCTCTGCCCGACCTTCCGACAACCTGAGTGAGAAGCGAGAACGCTCTCTCGTAGCTTCGGAAATCCTCGCTGTAAAGCGTCTGGTCCGCAGACAGAACTCCGACCAGTGTTACCTTTGGAAAGTTAAGTCCCTTTGCAACCATCTGCGTTCCGAGCAGAATATCATACTCTCCGTTTTTGAATTCGGTGAGCTTCTTCTCATGCGACTGTTTTGCCATGGTGGAATCCGCGTCAAGTCTCAGAACTCTTGCGCCGGGGAAAATATCCGAAATAGTCTGCTCCGCTTTCTGTGTGCCGCTTCCCGAATAGCGAAGCTCCGCTCCGCCGCACTCGGGACACCTGTCTGTTATTCTCATGGAAAAACCGCAGTAATGGCACATCAGGCGGTTGTTAGCCGAATGATACGTCAGCGAAATGCTGCAATTCGGACAGGAAACAACTTCCTTACAGCTTTTACAGGTCACAAACGTATTGTATCCCCGGCGGTTGAGCAGAAGTATAGACTGCTCATCTCTCCCGAGGTTTTCTGCAATGGAATCAATCAGAAGTCCGCTGAATCCCGTCGAGTTTCCGACCTGACTCTCCTCGTTCATATCCGCAACGAGAACGTCCGGAAGCTTAGCCTTTCCGTATCGTTTCGTCAGCTTGCAGAGTGAATATACACCCTTTTCGGCATTGTAAAAGCTCTCTATCGCAGGCGTCGCAGACGACAGCAGAAGAAGCGCATTATGCTCAAAGCACCTGAGCTTTGCAACATCTCTCGCATGAAACCTCGGAGCGGACTCGGATTTGTAGGTGTACTCCTGTTCCTCGTCCATAATAATAAGCCCGATATTTTCAAACGGTGCAAATACCGCACTCCGTGTGCCGACCGCAATTTTTGCTATGCCCTTCCTGACTCTTTTCCATTCGTCAAGACGTTCGCCCATTGACAGCGCACTGTGAAAAACGGCGACGTCCTGACCGAACCGAGCCTTGAAAACGGAAACAAGCTGAGGCGTCAACGCAATCTCGGGCACCATGACTATAACGCCCCTGCCCTGCCTGTAGACGGTTTCCATGAGCTTCAAAAACACGGACGTCTTTCCCGCACCCGTGACACCGTAAAGAAGAGATACGGCGGCTTTGTCGCTTTCGTAAAGGCTCAGTAAAGTATTATATGCTTTATTCTGCTCATCTGTCAAAACAATATCATCGTTATCACTCGAATAAGATGATTCGGGAAGTCTGAAAACCTCCTGTTCAAAGCATTCGCAAACGCCTTTTCTGACAAGCGTATCCGTCACCGACTGAGTAACGCCCGTATAATAACAGACCTCCCTGACGGAAACAGCCCCGACGCTTTTCAGTAGGTCGCAAACCTCTTTCTGACGTGACGTAAGTTTCACGCTGTCCTCGTCAAAATCGCACAGCCTGAGCATTTTCACGGAAGCGTCTCCGACTCTCCGCATGGCATTTTCGGTCTTTTTGATTATCCCCTGTTCGATAAGCTCGCAAAGAGTTTTGCTCTCACAATCGATATCAAGCTTTTTGAAAAGGATATCCTGCTTAATGCTTTTGGACTTAGTTTTAAAAAGAGACAGTATTTCTCTCTGCTTGTCAGTCAGTTCCGCCGGCTCGCTGTCACGCGCAAGCGTATAGACTGACGATATCCTGTAGTTCACCCCGACGGGAAGCATGGCTCTTATCACGTCATAATATGTACAGAAGCACCGCTCCTTCATCGAATGAACGAGCTTTATCATCTCACCCGTCATGAGCGGATATTCGTCCAAAACCGCCGAAGCCTCTTTCAGCTTCGGACTCGGAAAATCAACATCAAGAAGCTCCATAACAAGAGCCTGACGTTTCTTGTTTCCGTTTCCGAAAGGAACCAGAATTCTTTTGCCGACGGCAATTTTCCTTTGAAGATACCCGGGAACAATGTAGTCAAAAAGCATATCGAAGCTGTACAGGGTCTTATCTACGGCAGCTCTTGCAACGAGTACGGACATCAGTTGTTGATGTCCTCTTCGATTATTTCATACTTGTGATTCTTAAAATCCTCAACAGCAAGCAAAACCGGCTTTTCGTCACAGATTTCACCGCGCTCGTTGTATGCGTCAGAGATTTCTCTTGCTCTTTTTGCAACTCCGATAACGAGCGAATATCTGCTCTGCTTTCCTGCTAACATATCATCAATTGACGGCTTGTACATAATTTTTATTCCTCCTGTTTATTAACACAATTTTAAAATAAATTAAATTCAACTCGTTTTGCTATTAGAATCACTATTAAAGTTTTGATCCAACTTTTTCAAAAGTTGGCGGTTTCCAAAGGCAGAGCCTTTGGTCGCTCGTCGCAACGAGCGAAATCCCCTTAGCGTTTAGCCCTCTGCAAGGGGTGAATTCCAAAACAGTCCAGTGGACTGTTTTGGAAGAGGGGACGCTCTGGCAGAGAGCGTTCCCTAATTAAACTTAGTTGATACTATTGCCAGCTTACAGTGATTCAAGTTTGTTTTTTTATAGCACAACAGAATAATTATATCTATATCTATCTTACGTTATTGAAAAGTTCAATAAAGCTTTACAATAACTATGTCATTAAGTTCATCTGTTCTGCTCAATTATCTTAACAACTTTTTCAACAGCCAATTCCAGCTCGTCATTCACAACAAAATAATCGTAAAGATAAGACTGCTTTATTTCGTTTCTTGCAGCAGCGAGACGTTTTTTAACAACCTCGTCCGTTTCGCTCTGTCTGCCTCTGAGTCTTTTTTCAAGAACCTTATAGCTCGGCGGAAGAATGAAAATACCCATCGCTTCCGGAAGCTTGTTCAGGATCTGTATTCCGCCCTGAATATCTATCTCGAGTATTACGTCATATCCCTCTTCGACCTTGTCGAGCACAGCCTGTTTCGGTGTGCCGTAGCAGTTGTCACAGTAAACGGCATGCTCCAGAAATCCGTCCTCGTCTATGATTTTCTGAAACTCGTCCTTAGTCAGGAAGAAGTAGTGAACCTTGTCGATTTCGCCCTCTCTCGGCTGTCTTGTCGTTGCGGAAACTGAGAGAACGATCTTCTCGTTTTTCTCAACAACCTCTCTCACAACAGTTCCCTTTCCAACGCCCGAAGGCCCTGAAACAACGTAAATATTACCCTTACTCATTGGTACTCTCCTCCTCGGAAATTCTTGAATTGATAGTATCGGGCTGAATTGCGCTGAGGATAATATGGTCGCTGTCGGTGAAAATCACCGCGCGGCTTTTTCTTCCGTAGGAAGCGTCGATCAGCCTGCCCTTATCCCTTGCGTCCTGAACCATTCTTTTTATAGGTGCGGAATCTGGGCTGACCACGGAAACAATTCTCCCGGCAGCAACAAGATTTCCGAAGCCTATATTTATCAATCTCATAGTGAAAACCTCAATGTTATTCTATATTCTGAATCTGCTCCCTGATTTTTTCAAGCTCGGCTTTGATGTCGACGACCTTATGCGCAAGCTGTGCGTCAGTAACCTTTGAACCTATCGTGTTCGCTTCACGGTTCATCTCCTGAACGATGAAATCAAGCTTTCTTCCCATCGGACCTCCGCCCGACATGATTTCGTTCATCTGAACGAAATGACTTCTCAGACGGACTGTTTCCTCGTCAACGGCAATTTTATCGGCAAAAATCGCCGCTTCCGTTGCGATCCTCTCCTCGTCAACGGTCGAGTTTTCAAGAAGCTCGTTGATTCTCTCCGTGAGCTTTGCTTTGTATTCAATCACGGTCTGAGGCGAACGCTCCTCGATTTCACCGACAATTCCTATTATCGTTTCCGCACGGCTCAGAACGTCCGCCTTCATTCTCTCACCCTCAGCCTCACGCATTGAAACGAAGTCGCTCAGCGCAGAATCAAGAGCCGGAAGCAAATCGTTCCAGACCTTTTCCTCGTCCTCAGCCTGCTTATGGACGGAGAAAATATCGTTATATCTCGCAACGCTTGTAACCGTGATATCATCGGGCAGTCCGTACTTTTCGGCAATTTCACGAAGTGCGTTTATGTAGCCGCTCGCCAGGCTGTGGTTAACCGTAACGTCCGCCGCCTCGTTGTCGGACGCTCCGATGTTGACGAAAACATCGACCTTTCCCCGGCTGATTTTTGTCTGCAAATATTTTTTAAGCTTGTCCTCTAAAAAGCTGTAGCCGCGGGTAACTCTTATGTTGACCTCAAAATATCGGTGATTTACGGATTTTATCTCGACCGACACATCTCTTCCGTCAACGCTTGCTTCACATCTTCCGTAGCCTGTCATACTTCTGACCATATTGAGTACAGTCCTTTCGGTTTAATTTATTTATCCGTTCTGTTTTTCAGTCGTTCTGTTCACGCAATCTATGCGTACGATTTTTTCAGGCTGCAAAGCCGATATTAATCCACAACAAGCACCCGTATTTTCCGCACGCAACTATTCACTTTATATTCTAACAGATTTTCCGAAAAAATGCAACTTATAGGAAATTTTATTTTAAAAATTTTAACGATTCCCGTTTAGCAAATATGAACAATTTGTAAATCACAATTACAGATACGAGAAAAAAATGCGTAATCCTTGAAATTTAGGCGATTATATGTTAAACTTGATGAGATAGTGCTGTACAGTATACGTACGGCAAATTCAGGAAAGGAATGATATGAATGTCAGGACATTCAAAATGGAGCACCATTAAAAACAAAAAAGCAAAGAACGACGGTGCAAGAGCCAAGATATTCACTAAAATCGGCAGAGAGCTTATCGTTGCGATCAAAGAAGGCGGCAGCGCAGACCCTAACGTAAACTCAAAGCTTAAAGACTGCATAGCAAAAGCAAAGGCAAACAACGTACCGAACGATAACATCGAGCGTATCATCAAGAAAGCCGCAAGCGACGGCGACCAGTCGAAGTACGAATCCATCACCTATGAGGGCTACGGCCCGGGCGGTATCGCAGTTATCGTTGAAACACTCACCGACAACAGAAACAGAACCGCAGGCGAAGTTCGCCACTACTTCGACAAGTTCGGCGGAAACCTCGGAACTCAGGGCTGCGTTTCGTTCATGTTCGAGAGAAAGGGTGTTCTCATCACCGAGAGCGAGGATCTTGACGAAGAGAAGGTTATGGAGGACGCACTTGAGAACGGTGCTTCCGACTTCCAGGTTGAGGACGGAGTTTTCGAGATATACACAGAGCCCGAGGATTTCAGCGCAGTGAACGAAGCTCTCACTTCAAAGGGCTACACCTTCATCGAAGCGGAGATCGAAATGGTTCCGGGCAACTACACAAAACTCGAGGACGAAGAGCAGATCACAAAAATGCAGAGACTTCTCGACACACTCGAGGACAACGACGACGTCCAGAACGTATGGCACAACTGGGAATACGATGAGCCTGCCGAGGAAGATTGATTTTTTAATTTTTTATAACAAAGCTGTCGGTATTTTCACCGACAGACTGAGCACTTCGTTTTATTCGAAGTGCTTTGTTTTATTAAGATATTTTACATAAGCAAACACACAGCTATAGCTTCTTCATTTTTTGATGACAGGGAAAATTTTTTTCAGCGTGGTTTTTCACACACGCACACTCGAATTTTATGAGAGTGTATTATTTTATTTTATTTACTTTTATTTACTTTACTTTTATTTATGTACTTTCGGAAACGGAAACCCCGGTTTTTGTATACGGAAACATTCTTACCTAACAATTATAATTTTCAAACAAAACGCACTTATGTCAAATATGCACATACAAATTCATTTTTAATTTGTAAATAAAAAGTTAATAAATGATTAATAAATGGTTAAGAACGATATTTGACAACAAAAAAATACCGACAAGATTTTTAATCCTGTCGGTATAACATCTATTAACGCATCATTAATTACGGTTAATCCCGAATCAATTACTGAGCAAGCGCCTTTCCGAGAGCCACACAAGCTTCCTCTGCCTCAGCGTCGGGAGCGTCGTTGCAGATAACACTGTCAGCCGCAAAAACAGCACCGTCGTTTGTGCATGTTTCTTCCCATGTGCGCATCCATTCGCCGCCGCCCCAGCCGTATGAGCCGAAGAGACCGATCTTCTTTCCGTTAAGCTTGCTCTCACAGTCGCTGAACATCGGTGCGAACTCGGATTCTTCAAGCTCCTCACTGCCCATTGAAGGACAGCCGAAAGCGATAGCGTCGAAATTGTCAACCTGATCTGCGGAGAACTCGGAAGCTGTGAAGCTTGTTACCTCTGCACCTGCTGCCTCTGCACCCTCGGCAACCTTTGCTGCCATGCTCTCTGTATTACCTGTTCCACTCCAGTAAACTACTGCTACTTTACTCATGTTATAATCTCCTTTGTTCTTAAAATTTCACTAAACTTCAATAATATTCTTAGTATGTCACCAACTGTTAATTTTAAACAAATCTCTTCCATTTCTTTAAATAAATCAGAATAATAAATCCTGATGATATGAGCTGCTGCTACCAAAAAACAACGAAGCTTAGTATAAATCTATCAGTTAAGCGGTTTGTTTCCGCAAACCTACATATAAAAAATCAGGCTGTTGCCTGAGTCATCTCGCTCAGCAAATTGCTCAGAGCCGTTGCGCTGCTGCTGTGACAGCAGGCTATCGGAATATTGTTTTTCTTGGCTTCCTGAGAAGCGCTGAGAACCATTTTGTGGGACACGGTGTTTGTAAAAAGAATCATTAAATCGGGCGTTCCGATCTTCTTTTTTATTGCACCGCTCTCTTTTGTGAATACTTTTGCTTTATATCCGAAACTTTTGCAAATAGTCTGATACTTCATCTCCATTCGCTCGTTTCCGCCTACGATTACTACGCTCATCTTCAGTGAACTCTCCTTAAGTGCGATTTTTGACGCAGGTAACAAACTCACGGCACGAAAAAAACTGGTGTACTATTTTCGGCTGCCGTTGTCAGTCCCCCATGTCTACAGCAATTTAGTTAGATTGTTCTAACTGTTATACTAAAAAAACTGCGACCTCTGCCGCATTCGACATATTTTGAATTTCAGTTAGATTTTACTAACTGTATTAATAATACTATACCGATAGGATTTTGTCAATACCAAAATTTTATTATTAATAAATCTGTAAAATTTACCGAATACTTTTGTAACTTAAAAACAGATTCCGGATTTTTTCATTGATATTTATGTAAATATATGCTACAATAAATTACAAAATAATTATAGGAGATCACTTATGTCTGATAATAAATATGATAAATTCAAGCATTATATGCTTGCCGGACACGGACGTGCATTCAAATATCTTGAAACCGGTGAAAAATTCCGTGAGCTTGTACTGTACGGCTGCCTGAACGATCTTGCTTTTGATATACAGTCTGAAGGCTCACGTGCGTGTTTTATGTATAATCTTGCATTGCAATTTGATGATTATACATATTTTCTTAATCCTGCTATCGAGAAATTTTCCGATCCCGAAGTAAACGACGACTTATTTAATATATGGCATTTATGTGATTTTATCGATTATTTCGCTGTGGACAGCGGAGACTTGTCGACCAAGAGTGTTATCGATAAAAAGTATGAAGAATTGTACTCACTGATAATGACAATGAGATACAGTGCAAAAGCAAATGAAATAATTCAAAGCTTTGAATATCTTGCAATTACCGTTATTCAGCACAATGATTTTAAACAGGCTCTTAAGGTTTTCGGAGACATAGGCGCATATTTTCTCAGGCGGAGAAATACTCCTGATGATGATTTGAAGTGGCATTTTGATTGGTTCTGCGAATCGGCACGTGAGGAATACGGAGAAGAATTTCTGAAAGAAAAGCTTGAACTTCACAGCAGGAATTCAAAGGAAATCAGACGATTTAACAGAGTTATGAATTCCATGGATAAGGAGTTTGAAAGAACAGAATATCCAAAGCCAACAGCCGGGGAGTTTATCGAAAAAGCTATGAATTCGGCTGTTACACGCAGAGATATTTTGATGCTGAGGAAAGCCGAAGAATCGGACATAATCAGGATAGCAAATGCTTTTCTTTCTGAAAGTGACCCTAACATCAAAGCCGATCTCCTTAGTGCATTTACGTCACGGTACTCCCCATTTCCGCTTGACACGACCACGATAATTGAATGCGCAAAATCTCAAAACAAAAAGCTCAGAAGCACCGCCGTTTATGCAATCAAATTTGTAAAAAATAATTATGTACATGATTTTGCTGTTAAAAAGCTTAAAGAAAATTTTTCGGTTGATATGCTTGAAATTCTCATTCACAACTACCATGAAGCCGATAATGATTTGATTCTCGGATTTCTTGAAAAGCTTCCGTTTGATTTGGAGAACGAAAGCGGTTGGCACGGCGTCATATCGGAAATTTTAAACACAGCCGAAAACAATGAAATTTCGAAGGAACTTTTAATCTTCGCCTATGAAAACACGCTCTGCTCATGCTGTCGGGAATACATATTTGACGAATTGAAAAAAAGAAACTTGCTTACAGCCGAAATGATTATGGAATGTGTTTGGGACTGCAACGAGAATATACGAAAAAAGGCAAAGAATCTGTCTGAGAAAAAACAATAATAAAAGCAGAAATCGAAGTAAAAAATAAAAAATCCGTCATAGGTTTTTAAAGCCTATGACGGATTTTTATTCAAATAGAAGTCTATCTAAATCAGTGAGCGAATACTGAATTAGTTGTTATCACCATAGTAAGCGTGGAGATACATCTCCTTGATTTCCTTGAAGAGCGGATATCTCGGGTTAGCGCCTGTGCACTGATCGTCGAATGCCTGCTCTGTCATTGCGTCGAGTCTGTCGAGGAAGTCCTGCTCGTCAATGCCGTAATCCTTGATTGTTGGCTTGATGCCGATCTTAACCTTGAGCTCGTCGATAGCCTTGATGAGGTTCTCGAGCTTCTCCTCGTCTGTGTTGCCGCCGAGACCGAGGTAATCAGCAACCTCTGCATATCTTGCAAGTGTATGCGGGTGGTCATACTGGCTGAATGTACCCATCTTTGCAGGAACTTCTGCAGCGTTGAAACGGAGAACGTCGTCGATCATAAGTGCGTTTGCAATACCGTGCGGCAAGTGGTGGAAAGCACCGAGCTTGTGAGCCATAGAGTGGCAAACACCGAGGAATGCGTTAGCAAATGCCATACCTGCCATTGTAGCAGCGTTAGCCATTTTCTCTCTTGCAACAGGATCATTAGGACCGTTGTCATAAGCTCTCGGGAGATACTCGAAGATCATCTTGAGCGAACGGAGAGCAAGACCGTCTGTGTAGTCTGTAGCCATTACGGAAGCGTAAGCCTCGAGTGCATGTGTTACAGCGTCGATACCGGAAGCTGATGTAAGACCCTTAGGTGCTGTCATATGCATATCTGCATCGATGATAGCCATGTTCGGGAGGAGCTCATAGTCAGCGAGCGGATACTTAACGCCGGACTGCTCGTCTGTGATAACTGCGAACGGAGTAACCTCTGAACCTGTACCTGCAGATGTCGGGATAGCAACGAAGAATGCCTTCTCACCCATCTTCGGGAATGTGTAGATTCTCTTTCTGATATCAACGAAACGCATAGCCATATCAAGGAAGTCAGCCTCAGGATGCTCATAGAGAACCCACATGATCTTACCTGCGTCCATTGCGGAACCGCCGCCGATAGCGATGATTGTGTCAGGCTGGAATGCCTTCATCTGTGATGCACCCTCTTTAGCGCAAGCAAGTGTCGGATCCGGAGCAACATTATAGAATGTTGTATGAACAATGCCCATTTCGTCGAGCTTGTCTGTGATCGGCTTTGTGTAGCCGTTGTTGTAAAGGAAGCTGTCTGTTACGATGAATGCTTTCTTCTTGCCCATAACGTTCTTGAGTTCGTCAAGCGCTACCGGCAAACAGCCCTTCTTAAAGTAAACCTTCTGTGGAGCTCTGAACCAAAGCATATTCTCTCTCCTCTCTGCTACTGTCTTGATGTTGATAAGGTGCTTAACTCCAACGTTCTCGGATACACTGTTGCCGCCCCATGAGCCGCAGCCGAGTGTAAGCGACGGAGTGAGTTTGAAGTTGTAAAGATCACCGATACCACCAAGTGAGGAAGGAGTATTTACGATAAGACGGCAAGCCTTCATTCTGCTTGCGAACTCATCGAGCTTTGCTCTCTCGTTAACGTTGTCGATCCAGAGAACCGAAGTATGACCGATACCGCCGTTGTTGTTGAGAAGAGTCTCAGCGATGTCAAGAGCGTTCTCGAAGTTCTCGGACTTGTACATACCGAGGATAGTTGTGAGCTTCTCGTGGCCTAATGCTTCCTCTGTGTCTGTGCTTGTAGCCTCACCGATGAGAACCTTAACGTCCTCAGGAACCTCGAAGCCTGCCATCTTAGCGATTGTTACAGGACGCTGACCAACGATCTTTGCGTTGAGTGCGCCGTTGATGAGCATTGTGCTTCTGATCTTGTCCTTCTCTTCTTCGTTGAGGAAGTAGCAGCCTCTCTTGATGAACTCCTGCTTAACAGCGTCATAGATCGTCTTGTCAGCGATAACTGTCTGCTCTGTAGCACAGATCATACCGTTATCGAATGTCTTTGAGTGAATGATAGAGTTAACCGCATTAATAATGTCAGCAGAGGAATCAATGATAGCGGCAGCATTACCTGCGCCAACGCCGAGAGCCGGAGTACCGCTTGAATATGCAGCTTTAACCATGCCGGGACCGCCTGTAGCGAGAATGAGGTCAGTGTCTCTCATGAGTGTGTTCGTAAGCTCAAGGCTCGGAACGTCGATCCAGCCGATGATACCCTCAGGAGCGCCTGCCTTTACGGCAGCCTCGAGAACTACTCTTGCAGCCTCGATCGTGGACTGCTTAGCTCTTGGGTGGGGGCTGAAGATGATACCGTTTCTTGTCTTAAGGCTGATGAGTGACTTGAAGATAGCGGTTGATGTCGGGTTTGTTGTAGGAATAACAGCGCCGATAACACCGATAGGCTCAGCGATCTTTGTGAGGCCGAAAGCCTTGTCCTCTTCGATAACGCCGCATGTCTTTGTGTTCTTGTATGCATTGTAGATATACTCTGCTGCATAGTGATTCTTGATGATCTTATCTTCAACTATGCCCATGCCTGTCTCTTCAACAGCCATTTTAGCGAGTCTGATTCTCTGGTTGTTTGCTGCGAGAGCCGCTGACTTGAAGATGAAATCAACCTGCTCCTGTGTGTATGTTGCAAACTTCTTCTGTGCTTCTCTTA
>CAMHNT010000023.1 GCA_946186535.1 uncultured Clostridia bacterium | reverse complement strand
CCGTCTGAGATGAATTCTTCGGAAAATACTCTCCGTTTCCCTTGAAGCTTTCGGCGATATCTGTGTATGTATCGTGATTCGTTTTAACAAGGTAATGAACATTTATGTTCTTTTCCCTGTAACGGTTCAGTGATTCTTCGTCCATTCCGTTGAGAAGAGAAGCGACCGAAAAGCTTACTTTTCCGGGATAAAGCTTTTCTATGATATCGATAATTTTCATTATCGTATTGCCTGTTGTTACTTCATCCTCTGCAAAAACGATTCTGTCAGTTGAATCGATTATGGAATCAATATCGTTTTTTATGAGCTTCTGTTCGGTTGCGTGGCTGTGGGATTCCGTGAAAAAAAGGTATTCCGCTGCGTCGACCTGCTCTCGTGTGGTCTGTATGTAATTGCATTTTAATGTTACCGAAAGACGAGCTCCGATTGCGGTTGCGGTTTCTGCGAAACCTACTACGAGAAGATTTTCGTTGTTGTGTAAGTATTCCCTGAGTTGTTCCGCAAGGCTGTCGAAAATCCCGAAAGCGGTTTTTCCGCTTACGGGTATATGTTTTCCCTGAAGTCTGTTGACAACGAGATATTTTCGTTTGTTGTTGTTTTCACGCTTGGCAACAGCGACCATATCCATGACTTTTCAATTCCTTCCTTTATTGTTTTACTCCGTAGATTTCCGCAAGTATTCTGATCTTTTCTGCCCATATGCAGTGCGTTTTGTATTCGTTCATGCGCTCTTTTGCCTGACTTCCGGCAACGAGAGAAGCGGAGTTCTTGCTCCAGTTGAGAATGGAATTTGCGTCCTGGAGATCCTTGAGAGAAACCTTGTAGGCATTTCTGACTACTTCGATCTGGTTCGGGTGGATAACGGTTTTTCCGATGAATCCACAGAGAATATCTCCGGCGATTTCATTCTTCAGACCCTCGTCCCAGTTATCACCGTTAAAGTACTCCCAGACGGGTCCCGAGATAACGTAATCAAGACCGAATACGGTGACGATATCGCTGAATATATTGGAAACGGGTTTGATGTCGTGGATCGATTCGCTGCTGTGACGTCGGAATCCGAACATTTTGCAGAGATCGTTTCCGCCGACTCTGATGTTCAGGACGAGAGGCTCGATCCTTTTGAGCTTGTCCTTTATTGTATAGAGAATATCATACCTCGTTCGCAGGTCGATCATAGTCTGACTTTCGAGAATGGGCATCATATAGATCGTACGGCCGTATTCCTCGTTGACCTTTATGATTTCGTCTATGTATTCGTCAGCCGTTTCGGGAATGAACTTCGGGATTATGAATCCTGAAATTATAGCCTGAGCATCGCCGAGCATTTTCATGATTCGGCTGATCTGACTGCGTTCGCGAACTCTCACAAAAATTTTTGGCAGAAAAAATGTATAAGAATCTTTATTCTCAAAAATTTTCTGAAGAGAGTTTACCATTATTTTTTCGGCTTCCTCAACGAAGTCGTCGTTTATCGTGTCTTCAAGACAGAGCGCCAAAGAGTAGTTTCTTCCGAGCTTTTCGTTTATGACTGCCCTTGAGATGCTTTCTTTGTTGGCAGGGCAGTAGAGAAGCGCGCCCACGCTGTAATAAATATTATCGTCCTTCATTATAAAATCTAAACTCCTGTTCAACTTTTTTTGTCGGATACCTTCCAATGAAATTAAATATAACACAATTGTCCGTAAAATACTGTATCGAAATAAATTATACCATAAAACCTCAAAAATTGGTAGATATTTTTCTTAGTTTGTGATAGAATTATATTGTAAATTTTATAAGATTTTTAAGCCGGATTTAAAATAATTTCGTTAAAGGTGGTGTTTTTGGTGACAAATTTTAACTTGGTGCGTAAAAATTCAGATAATATTAAATCTATAACGGACTTTGAATATTTTAAATGCGATAATGAGAATAATGTGTTTGTGAGAATTATCGGAGAAAATGACAGTCTTCTTAACGATATTTCAAATATGGACAATCATCTGAGAAACCGTACGGCATATATAAGAATAAGCAAACTGAAAATGGTTTCTCCCGAAACGGTAAGCTATTACAATGACGCCTATGTGAAATGGCTTCGCAGCTTTAAGAAAAAGGCTGAAATAAAATGTACTCAGAATAACGAGGAACTGTCATTGTCATTGGGAACAGCATTGGCGGAAACTTTTGATGTCTTCAAAAAGACACGTCCGGTTATTCCGCCTTCTATCGAGAAAAATTTCATCATAAAGCTTTTGTTCTGGTATGATGAATTTATCGGGGATCTGATCGGAAATGGCTATATGGAAAACGGACTGAAGGTGGTGGGTGAAAACATTTCCAGGATTCACGATTACCTTTTCTTTTATATGGTGATTGCGTCGGGCGGAAGCGTTTTGCTTATTCAGAACAAAACCGATCTGATTCCGGAAGCGAAAAATCTTAACCTTTCATCCGGCTATGTTTTGGGTCATCTCGGAAATACCGATATTCCGGAGTATGTCAGAATTTTTACTTCTTCGCAAAGAACTTCGAACGGCGGTTCGTTTGTATCTCCGCATATGACGTCTTACGGAAATGACGCACGTCAGAATCCATCGGTAAGGGTTACGATTCCCAAAAGATACGACCGTCAGCCGGTGAGGAATGATTTGAATCGATCATCATACGAAAGTGGTGTATCGCAGCAGAATGAAATTCCTCCGATAAAAGTCAAGATACCTCCACGGCCTGAAAAACGATTGCCGCATCCGTCTTACGGAACGGGGGCGCAGCAGCAATCCGGCAGCGGTTCTGTCAGAGTTACCATTCCTCCGCATCCGAACAGGAAAACGACAATACAGCAAAGACAAACCGTTTATGGTTCCGGTTATTCGTCCGACTCACAGCAAGGGCAGTATTCACGTAATTTGGACGTTCCTCGGTCTGTCGACAATTACGGTCGGACTCAGACGAATACAGGCACAGGAATTACGATTCCGGCACCGAATTCCGGAAATTTACGTATGCCTTACGGAGATCCTTATGCGGCAAATCAGGGACCGGTTCATAGTCAGGGCTTTCAGGGGAACGGCTACCGTGACGGTCAGACGAGAATTCCGGGAATGGCTTCGAACCGGCCGAAAAGAGAAAAAACTTTTGAGGAGCTTGCTCAGCTTGCTTCTTCGGTCGTTCAGATTTTCGTTATGCACAGGAATCAGTATCAGATGAACGGAAAGGACATGGAGATCGAAAGCCTTGGTTCGGGAGTTATGATCGGAGAGAACGGTTATATAGTCACAAATTTTCATGTCGTTGAAGGCGGTCAGGTTTTCGGAGTGAGAATTGAAAATGATGACCGGATTTATTTTACCGAACAACTCATAAAGTATCACAGGGATTTCGATCTGGCTGTTCTGAGAATAGACAGAAAGCTCAGACCGCTTCCTGTCTATAATGATCCTAAAGGCTTGGTGAGAGGGCAGAAGGTTGTTGCGATCGGAAGTCCTCACGGACTTTTCAATACGGTTTCGGACGGAATAATTTCGGGCTTCAGAAATGTCGACGGAGTAGATATGATACAGTTTACCGCACCGGTTTCACCGGGAAGCTCGGGAGGCGCTGTTCTCAATATGTACGGAGAAGTGATAGGGATAAGCCGCATGATAAGAAACGATGCGCAGAATATCAATCTTGCGGTAGGATACGATCTGATCCTGAATTTTTGCAGAAGCTTTATCTGAATAATATACTTTGAGATTATAAATATAAAAATTTATGAAAGGGAAGTGAAACCGATTACAGCGGCTCGTTTCCCTTTTTCATATAACTTATAAATGAGCAAATTTGAACACTTCACAAGGAAGTTTTAACATAAAAAAATATACCTGTCTCTGACGAAATTGGGAAAACCGCGTCGGAAAAAATATTTTAGTAAAAGAAAAAAATTCAATTAAATTTGAGGTAATTGTTAACAAATTAATAAAAAAATTAAAATTATATTGTTAATTATGGTTAGTTATGGTATAATCACATCATAAACGTGATTTAGCGTTTGTTTTGTGAAGGTATAATTACCGGGTTCATTTGATGGGTTTTGATGAATCCGGAGGATCAGGAGATGATTTGTTCATGAAAAAACTCGATTTGAAAAAGATTAAAGTTTCATTCAACGCTCCGGTGATACTCTCTTTTGTAATTCTTTGTTTTATCGCTTGGGTGCTGAACATTGTTACGAACGGCTGGACTAATAACCACATTTTCAGTGTTTATCGTTCATCGCTTCTCAGTCCTTTGACCTATGTGAGATTTTTCGGTCATGCTATAGGTCATGTAAGCTGGGATCATTATATAGGTAATATGATGATGCTGCTTATCGTAGGTCCGCTTCTTGAAGAGAAATACGGCTCCAAAAATATATTGCTCGTAATGATTACCACGGCGCTGGCAACAGGTATTCTGAATTTTATTCTTTTCCCGAATATTCAGCTCCTCGGAGCAAGCGGCATTGTTTTTGCGTTTATTCTTCTCTCTTCGTTCACGAGTATCAAGGAGGGAAATATTCCTCTCACTTTCATTCTTGTGGCTGTGATCTATCTCGGAGAGCAGGTTTATGAGGGACTCTTTATTGAGAGTAATGTTTCCAACTTCGGTCATATCCTCGGCGGTATCTGCGGCTCCGTTCTCGGATATCGTCTGAACAGAGACAAGATCAAAAAATCAGAGCCTGCTGCAGGCAGCGATTTTCAGTATCCGAACCAATATGGCGGTTATGGCGGTTCTTCGGTTCAGCCGTACAACGGTCAGCGATCCGGTACGGATAACGACACCAATAAATTTACATACTATTAATAGGTGAAGCAATAGATGTTTGAGCATAAGAAAATTCAGAGCCTGAACGATTATTTCCTCCCTCTGAACAAAAGAGCGCAGAATTCGGTTTATTTTTACAGAATCTGCGGCAGCAACGAAGATATAAAGAATTTTATAATAGAATATTATGAAGCAACGAGAAAGAACGGAGTTGTGATTGAGGGAAAAATTCCCAATCCCGACGGGAAGAATCTTTCGTTTTTTCAGGAAATGATGGGTACCGACTTTAAGCTCGATAAATTTTTTATCGGTCAGTCGCTGAACAGGTGGCTTCCGAGAATGAACAGTTCTCAGTGTACGGTTATGGCTGACGCTTTGTACAGTGCGCTTCTGTCTCTGAAGAGTATCGGAAAGAACGATAACGTTATCAGAAACTCTTATATTAAGTTTATGTGTTGGCTTTACTATCGATTTGAAGGGGTTGTCAACAGACTTGGTTCATTGGATGTTCCCAAGATCCTTTATGACGGCGAGATAGGAATATACGATCTTTATCTGCTGAATATTCTGAGCAATTCGGGCTGTGACGTTGTTCTGCTGGTTTATGACGGCGAACAAGAGTATCTTTCGCTTGATCCGAGATCGATGCTTTCGGACAAGCTTCAGCTGCCTGACATGAAAGAATTTCCGGCAGGCTATAGCTTAAAAGCAATAAGACAGGAAATTCAGGAAAAAGCGGAAAGAGAACGTCTTTACGGAAACAGACCGACAGTTCGGAACTGCACAAATGCATGGCTTTCCGGAAACATTCTTGAAGATATCAAGAAACCGGCAGTAACGAGAGGAGATGACAAAAATCTCTTTTACAACGCTTTCTGCCGCATTTACGGCGTCGAGGACAAGGTGACATATCAGAACGAGCTTTACAGGTTTTATCTTGAAATCAAAAACAGCGGAAGAAATTATCTCATTGCCGAGGAAAAAATTCCGCTTCCGACTGCAAGCGAGGTGGCAAGGCTTAACAGAAGAAACTACGCCAAGCTTGACGAGATGCTTCTTGATATGTCGTCGAAGCTTCGATTTCCTCAGAATATTGAGCTTCAGAAGCTTCTTGTCAAGGCGTTCCTTGATGTCGTTCTGGAAGAATCGAAGCAGCCTGACATGAATCTTAACAAGCTTACCGGAAAGGCGATTCATCTCGTCTGCTGGACGCTGAGATATTTGCAGGCGCTTTTTGGGAATTGGTCAATGCCTCTTGTGTCGCTTTTTATTTATCTCGGCGGCTGCAAGAACGACTGCGAAGTGCTTTTTCTTAAGATGCTTTCAAAGCTTCCATGCGATGTTCTGATACTGGTTCCTAATCTGAATTCAAGGTGTATGCTTTCGGACAAGGTTCTTTTTGAGATGAAATATACCCAGACGCTTGTTATGAACGTATTTCCAACGGAGAACAGCGGTCTTCAGATTGCGACGGCTGCTTATCATGCCGAAAGAGATCTTGACGAGGTTATGTATTCCGGAACGGGAATATACAGGAATTTTCAGTACACCAAGGCAAACGCGGTAACGCTGAAGACGATGTATGAGGAGATTGGAATTCTTTGGGATCAGGAGCTGAAGTTCAGACCGAATTTCAGCACGTATGACGATACGGTTAATGTTCCCGTTATATTCGCAAAGGTTTCGGGAGTAAAGGACAGCAACGTTTCGAAGTACTGGCAGAGTATAAGAAATCTGCTGACGGAGGATACTCTTGTTATAGGCTCAGTGCCGTATACGAATCCGAATGCTCCGAATCCGTTCAGACTTAATCCGACTGTATTTTTCAAGAACGGCAAGGTTCAGAGAAATGCGATCATGCAGAGCCAATACTATCAGTACGGAGTTTTAAGACCCGAAACTCAGAATTATATTCTGGACAAGCTTCAGGTGCTGATAGATTCAAGAAATATCAACGGCACGTTTGTTAACGGAACGGAATATACGATCGTTTCGACTATTCTGAATCTGCAAACGGAGCTGATAAGACTTATACAGAAGTTTGACTTCACAAAGAAAAACCCTAAGGTTATTTATATAAATACCGGAGATTATGTTATATCTCTCGAGGACGCCATAATTATGGCTTTCCTGAATTTGGTAGGATTTGATGTTGTATTCTTCGTCCCGACCGGATATCAGACTGTCGAAATGCATTTTTCAAGGAGTATCCTGGACGAACATCAGATAGGTGAGTATATGTATGATTTGCAGGTGCCGAAGTTTAAAATACCGGCTCCGAAGCCTGCAAAGGGGAATAATAATTCTTTGTTTAAAAATTTATTTAAGAAAGGGAAGTAGATATGGGAATTAACTTCAATAAGGCAGAGCCTGCACCGCAGGCAGCGAATAATTCTATCATTTCTCTGTCGAAGGATGTTGAGGAATACAGCATCGTTGAGGACAGAAACGCAATGACGGCACAGCTTGTGAATTCGCCGGAAGTTGACGCACTTGTAAGTCAGATCGAGGTCAACGACATCAATACGATCGTGTCTTTCGGCGCTGATGCAGCGAATCAGATTTCAAAGGCTTCGGACGTGGTTCTGAGAAATGTAAATATGTCACAGCTTGACGACGCAAGCGTAATGCTTAGTACACTTGCAAAGATCATGGATCAGTTTGACGCAAAGGAGCTTCAGGAAAATCCCGGATTTTTCGACAAGGTTTTCGGAAACGTAAAGAAGCAGCTCGACAAAATTCTTTCAAAGTATAATACTATGGGAGACGAGGTCGACAAGATCTACGTACAGCTGAAGCAGTACGAGGCTGAAATCAATCAGTCAAACCGTCAGCTTGAGCAGATGTTTGAAGCCAACGTAAACTATTATCATCAGCTCGTCAAGTATATTCTTGCCGGCGAGCAGGGCTGCAAGGAAATCGAAGCCTATATTCTTCAGAGAAAGGACGATATGGCCGTAACGGGCGACACATCGATTCAGTTTGAAATTCAATCTCTGGAGCAGGCTCTCTCAATGCTTGAGCAGAGAACTCATGATCTGAGAACGGCGGAGAGCGTTGCGATGCAGTCGATCCCTCTCATTAAGACTATGGAATTCAGCAATCTCAATCTTGTGAGAAAGATCGATTCCGCATTCATTATTACTCTGCCTGTTTTCAAGCAGGCTCTCGCACAGGCTATTATGCTTAAGCGTCAGAAGATCCAGGCGGACGCAATTTCGGCGCTTGACCAGAAGACAAACGAGCTTCTCATCAGAAATGCACAGAATACAGTCGAACAGTCAAAGCTTATTGCGCAGCTCTCCGCAGGCAGTTCTATTAAGGTCGATACTCTCGAAACAACCTGGAGAACTATCATGAACGGTATCGAGGAGACGAGAAACATTCAGGAAAATGCCAAGAGAGAGCGTATCGAAGCTAAGGCAAGACTTGAAAACATCAAGGATGAGTTCTACAAGAATTATCACATTCCTACCGCTCTGGACGGCTAAAGCGTATGAGCAGCGAATGAAAGATAAAAAATAAAATTGCCTTACGGCAGTTAAAACAGGAGGATATAAAAAATGCCAATTAATTTATCAAAAGGACAGAAAGTAGATCTTACAAAAGGAAATCCGAGCCTTAAGAACCTTCTTGTAGGTTTGGGCTGGGACGTTAATGCATTTGACGGAGGATATGATTTTGACCTTGACGCTTCCGCATTTGTTCTCGGTTCAAACAGCAAATGCCCCACGGACAAGGACTTCATTTTTTACGGCAACCTCAAGCATCAGAGCGGTGCCGTTGAGCACATGGGTGATAACCTCACGGGAAGCGGCGACGGTGATGACGAGCAGATCCTCGTTGATCTTTCAAAGGTTCCGCCTCACATTGAGAAGATCGCTTTCACGGTTACTATTTACGATGCAGATGTAAGACATCAGAATTTCGGTCAGGTTTCAAACGCATATATTCGTATTGTTGACCAGGTTACAGGTCAGGAAATCATTCATTATGATCTCGGCGAGGACTTTTCAATTGAAACAGCAATCGTTGTAGGAGAACTCTACAAGTACAACGGCGACTGGAAATTCAATGCTATCGGCAGCGGATTCCAGGGCGGTCTCGCAGCTCTTTGCGGTCACTACGGTATTCAGGTGGCTTAAGAGTCGGTATGAATTTTAAATGAAGTATTGCTTTGCGATTTTAGCAGCATTGGCATGAAATATGATTGATGTATTTTATGCGTTTTAGCGTGCTTCGATAACCGAAAAGGTTTTCATTTGCAAAGCATACTTCGTTTTTTAATACAGCTTTGGGAGGATTATAAATGGCGGTTAATTTAGCCAAGGGACAAAAGGTTAGCCTTACAAAAAATAATCCCGGACTAAAAAATATAATAGTAGGACTTGGCTGGAACATCGATTCTTCCGCAGCGAGTACGGCTTTTGATCTGGACGCTTCGGCTTTTTTGCTTAATTCGGAGGGAAGGGTTTCCGAACCGAAGGATTTTGTTTTTTACGGAAATCTCAGCCACCCTTCGGGTGCGGTTATGCATAAGGGCGGCAGTCCGAAGGGAGTGGGATTCGCCGATAATGCAAAGATAAAAATCAATTTGTCACTTATTCCGGCTTTTGTTGTCAGAATAGCGTTTACGGCAACAATTTATGAAGCGGATGAAAAAAATCAGACCTTCAGCCAGGTCAGCAATGCTTACATCAGAATTTACAACGAGCAGACAAACGAAGAACTTCTCCGCTATAACCTCAGTGAAGATTTTTCCGTTGAAACGGCGGTTGTGTTCGGTGAGCTTTATAAGAACAACGGTGAATGGAAATTCAACGCTATGGGAAACGGTTCCGGGGGCGGCTTGGCGGCTCTTTGCGGAAACTATGGCGTTGAAGTCGGTTGATCATTACGGAGGTATAGTTATGTCGGTTAGTTTGCAGAAAGGTCAGAAGGTTAGTCTTTCGAAGGATAATCCGGGACTTTCAAGAATAGTAGTAGGCCTGGGCGGGGATGAGGCGCAGCCACAGAGAGGCGGCGGAATTCTGGGTTCGCTGTTCTCGGCTCCCGTTCAGGATATAGACTGTGACGCGTCTGCGATTCTTCTTCAGAACGGTAAATTTGTGAATAAAGGCGATGTTGTTTATTTCGGCAACCTTACTCATTCTTCACGCGCAGTTCAGCATATGGGTGATAACCTTACCGGTGCGGGTGATGGCGATGATGAGCAGATTGTTATTGATTTACAGAGAGTACCTCAGCAGTATGACAGAATTGTTATTGTAGTAAATATTTATTCTGCATATCATAGAAGACAGCATTTCGGCATGATCAGAAACGCTTTCATAAGAATTGTAAATGCTTCGAACGGTCAGGAAATGCTCAGGTATAATCTTACGGAAAATTACAGCGGTATGACTGCAATGGTTTTCGGTGAGATCTATCGCCATAACGGTGAATGGAAATTCAATGCTATCGGTGCAGGTACAAACGACGGCTCAATCAGCGATCTGGTTAAACGTTATGTTTAATAATTTTAATAAGAACTTATAGCCTAATAAGGGGAAATGTTATTTGACGTTTCTCCTTATATGTGTTATAATAAACTGCAATGCATATAAGAAAAATTTTACATATGCATTGTTAAGGAATTACTGAATAAATATCGCCTGAATCGCATTGAACGAATTTTAATTTTTTTGAACGATGTGTTTCCGGCGGTTTGACGCTCTCTTTGTCTGCATATTTTACGGCATATTGTACTCGGAACGCCTTTGAATACAGCGATAGGCGTTTCAATGAAATCTGCCGAAAAACATGACTGCATGGTGTGAGTGTTATATTTAATCAGTGTTTTCCTGAATAGGATATTGCTTGTACATGAATTTTTGTCGATAAATTTTTTAAGGGAATGTCAGAGATAAAGTTTGAGTATAGGCAGAAAAAATTTTTTTGGAGGGATTTTTAGTGAAGTATAACGGACTTAGCGACCAGGAAGTTGAGAAGTCGAGAGAATCCAATGGTTCCAACGTCATTCCGGATTCGGAACCTACCACTTTCTGGGCGGAGTTTAAAGAAACTTTCGGCGATCCGATGATCAAAATATTGCTTGCTATTGCAGCAATAATGATCGTAATGTTCTTTTTCGGACAGGCTGCGATCTATGAGCCGATAGGTACTATTGTTGCTATTCTTATCGTTGCCACTGTTTCTGCGAAAACAGGTGTTGCAAGCGACACTAAGTACAGAGAACTCAAGGACAGCACCGAAAAGGACAAGTGTAAGGTTTACAGAAACGGTCTTGTTACGGTCATCGATATTGATGATGTAGTAGTAGGTGACAAAGTTCTTTTGCAGTCGGGTGACAAGATTCCGGCTGACGGTATTCTTATCGACGGTAAGCTCAAGGTCGATAACTCTGCGCTCAACGGTGAGGCTGAGGAATGTAAGAAAACTGCCGCTGACGAGAGCGTTCAGCTTGCAGATGAAATTACGGGCGACACATTCGTTGACGAACATTCTCTCTTCAGGGGAGCGGTTGTTTTTGACGGTGAAGGCGTTCTTGACGTAAGAAAAGTCGGACTTAAAACAATGATGGGTAAAATGGCCGAAGAGATGCAGGAGGATGAGCCTGATTCACCTCTTAAGGTAAAGCTTGCGAAGCTTGCAGGTCAGATTTCCACATTCGGTTATATCGGTGCCGCGGTTATCACTGTTTTGTACATGATCTACTTTATTTTCTTTGCGCATGTTATTGACGCAAACGGTGTGGATCTCGGTTACGGACCTTCGGTATTTTTCCATACAACCGATGCATATCAGATCGGTGATATTATTCAGAAATTCGTTGACGCTGTTTCTCTTGCGGTAGTTATCATAGTCTGTGCGGTTCCTGAGGGACTTCCGCTTATGATTTCGCTTGTACTCATGCAGAACACAAGCAAGATGCTTGAACATAACGTTCTCGTAAGAAAAGCCGAGGGTATTGAAACAGCGGGTTCGCTCAATATTCTTTTCAGTGATAAAACAGGTACGATCACAAAGGGTAAGCTTGAGGTCGTAGATTTCTTCACGGCTGACGGAAAGTCGATTGCTATTTCAGACCTTAGCAAACACAGCAAGGTCAAAGGACTCGTTGATATTGCAATCGGTAAAAACACGCAGTCTCTCTTTGACGACCAGCACAAGGTTATCGGCGGCAACGCAACGGATCAGGCTCTGATGAAGTTTATCGGAGAGGAAGTTTTCAATAATCTTGCACAGACAAAGGATTATGCCGTAACCGAAAGCCAGGGCTTTAACTCAACGAACAAGTTCAGCCAGGCAAGAATCGAGAAACTCGGAAAGACTTTCTACAAGGGTGCTCCGGAGAGACTTCTTGCTGACGCTAAAAAATATCTCGACAAAGACGGAAACGTTCAGACTCTTGACAAGAAGGTTCTCGACAAGAAGATTGACGAGCTTGCCGAAAAGGCTATGCGCGTTCTTGCGTTCGGCTACTCCGAAAAGAACATGACTGAGAATAAGATCAACGACGATATTGTAATCGTTGGTCTTGTAGGTATCCGCGACGAGGTTCGTCCTGAGGCTAAGGACGCTATCGCAGAGGTTCAGGATGCAGGTATCCAGGTTGTGATGATTACCGGTGACCGTCTTGAAACAGCCGTTGCGATCGCAAAGGACGCAGGATTGCTCAAGAACGACAAGGATGTAGCTCTTTCTTCGGCTCAGCTCAACAGCATGAGCGACGATGAGGTCAAGAAGATCATTCCTCAGATCAGGGTCATCGCAAGAGCTTTGCCTACCGATAAGTCAAGAATGGTTCGTCTCTGTCAGGAAATGAACCTCGTTGTCGGCATGACGGGTGACGGCGTTAACGACTCACCGGCTCTTAAGAGAGCGGACGTAGGATTTGCAATGGGCAGCGGTACGGAGGCTGCAAAGGAAGCAGGAAAGATCGTTATTCTCGACGACAACTTCAAGTCGATCAAGGACGCTATCTGGTACGGCAGAACGATTTATCACAATATTCTTAAATTCTGTAAATTCCAGCTTGTTATTAACGTTGCGGCTGTTGTAGTCAGTGCGATCGCTCCGTTCTTCGGTATTGAAGAACCGCTGAAGGTTACTCACCTTCTGTTCGTAAACCTCGTAATGGACAGTCTCGGCGCTATTATGCTCGGTAATGAGCCGGCGCTCAAGAAGTATATGCATGAGAAGCCTCGCCGCCGTGACGAGAGTATCATCAGCAAGAAGATGATGGCTCAGATCGTTACAATGGGCGCATGGCTCACGATCGTAAGCTTTGCATTTTTGAAGCTTTCTGTTTTCGATCAGTTCTTCCCTGATAAGGACGCTTCTATGGACAGACGTTTGACCGGATATTTCGTTCTCTTTATTCTTGCGGCTCTGGCTAACGGTTTCAACGTTCGTGACGACGGCTTCAAGATTTTCAAGGGGCTTGATGAAAACCCGGGCTTCCTTAAGGTTATGTTTACGATCATCGGTATTCAGGCGGTTCTTGTTAACTGTGCATTGATTCCGCTTGCTCCGTTCAAGTTCATCGGGGAGATGTTCAGCTGTGTTCCGTTCGGAGTTTCCGGATGGTGTATCGTAGTTCTTCTTGCGATCACAATGATTCCGGTCGATATGATCAGAAAGCTTTGTATCGGCGCAGGAAAACAGGATAAGAAGGTTTCCGAGAAGGAATAATTTTAATTAAATAATATTTATTTTGAGTAAAGGGGCTGCCGCTGAATTTCCGATTTGCGGCAGCCTTTTGGCATGAACGGGTAATCGCTGCTTATTTTTTCTGTTCAATACATAGAAAGGAATGTTCTTAATGAATCACTATCGTCATACGGTTCACTACTATGAAACCGATAAAATGAGTATCACTCACCATTCGAACTATATTCGCTGGATGGAGGAGGCTCGGGTGTATTATCTTTCTCAGATTGGATGCGGATATGACAAAATGGAAGATGAGGGGATTGTTTCGCCTGTTGTTTCTGTCAGCTGCAGCTACAAAAGAAGTACTACATTCGCAGACGAAATTGAGATACGGGTCAGAATAAAAGAGTTTAAGGGTATCAAGCTTATTGTTGAATACGAGATGATTGATTTAAAGGATAATTCTCTTGTCTGTACCGCACAATCGGAGCACTGCTTTTTGAATTCCGAAAATAAGCCTGTTAATCTGAAAAAGCTGAATCCCCAATATTATGAAAGACTGACAGCAAATATTACATGATTTTTTTTACAGCCGCAAAATGCCAATTCAGGTTTTTTGAAGGAGTAAAAAATATGTGAACAGTTTTTAAATTTACTTGATCAAGTCGCCTTGGAGCGGCGAGGAAAATTTGTTTTAACCTTCGGGAAGGGACGCTTTCTGCCAAAGCGTCCCTCTTTCCAAAACAGTCCGCCGGACTGTTTTGGAAATTCACCCTTGCAAAGGGCAAAAGCGTAAGAGAGTTTCGCCGTCTGCGGAC
>CAMHNT010000022.1 GCA_946186535.1 uncultured Clostridia bacterium | reverse complement strand
CATTAAGTCCGCATCCTCGGGCGATGTCTCGTATCAAGAGTATGTTCGGAATCGGGGTAAAAAAGAAACCCTGACGCATTAAGTCCGCATCCTCGGGCGATGTCTCGTATCAAGAGTATGTTCGGAATCGGTGTAAAAAAAAGAGGTGAGGTTTTTTGGAGGAGTTTGAGTATAGTAGTTTGAGTGAGGAGTATATTGAAATACGTGATGATGAGAATGAGGAGGAGAATGAGACTGTCGGGAAAAGACGTTTCAGAAGGAAGAGGAAAAATCGTTTGCCGATAGGAAGAATATTGGGTGCGGTCATCGTCGTGCTTTTGCTTACGTATATATCGGTTCTTATTTATACGTCGAATTTTACTCTTATGGAAACCGAGCAGGCGGATTATTTTGAAATTAATGATTATGTCGAGGCGAAGGCTTATGCCGTAAGAGACGAGGAGTATATCAGGAATACGAAAAATGGTATTATTGCTTATGTGATAGATGACGGTGAGAAGGTTAACGCAGGCGGTACGGTAGCGAAGCTTTTTTCGAGCGAAGCGGACGTTGAGAACTGGCAGAGGTACAACGAGGTCAGCGAGGAGCTTACGCTTCTCAGACAGATGACAAATGCCGAAAGCAATCTTTTCGTTGACCTTGATACGGTGGACTCGCAGATAAGGAATAATATAATTACATATAAGAATTCCGTTCAGGGAAACAGGTTTAATATTGCAAGAGAATCAAAATTTGATCTGATGCAGCTTTTTAACGAAAGAACGGTTATCACGGGAGGTTCGGCGAATTTTCAGGAGCGGATAGGAGAGCTTGAGAGCGAGCTTTCGGAAATCAACGTTTCAAACGGAATCGGCGAAGTCAAAAGCAAAAATTCGGGTGTGTTCGTTTCTTTGCTTGACGGCTATGAGAAGTCGCTTGATTTTTCGAAAGCCGAAGGTCTTATGGCGGAAGACGTTCAGAATATGCTGAAAAAAGATCCTCCGGGCGACGCAGTGGGAAAAGTCGTGACTACGCTCAACTGGTATCTTCTGTGTCCTGTTACGAGTGAGCAGGCTATCACCGTTACAACGGGTGACAATATAGTCGATGTTTCGATTCCGAAGGTTATTTCCGGAACAATTCCCGGTACCATAGTTTCGGTGAATCAGGGCTCGAAAACGGATGACGGACTTCTCGTTATAAAATGCGATTATATGGACAGCACGCTGGCAAATATCCGAGAGGAAAATATCACGATAAAAACGAAAACCTACGGAGGTATACGTATCAGCAAAAAGGCGATCCATGAGGATTATATAACTGTTTATGATTACGACGAGGAAGGGAACGTTGTCGGTGAACCGCATGACGAGAAGGTCCAGGGTGTTTATGTCATGTTCGGAAGACGGCTGTATTTCAAGCAGGTCAACATCATTTATTCTGCAAAGGACTTTGTGATATGCAGCACCGATACAAGCGATCCTGCGCTGCTTAACGGCGAGACCGTATCTCTTCATGACGAGGTTGTTGTTCAGGGAAAGGAGCTTTACAATGGAAAAGTTATCAAGTGAGCTTAATGAAAAGCTTGAAAATGTTGAATATAATTACAGGACTATTGAAAATAATATTAACGAAGCCGCAATGAAGAGCGGAAGGTCGAGAGAGGATATTATTTTTCTTGCTGCAACAAAAACGGTCGAGCCTGTCGTTATAAATCACGCAATTGACTGCGGACTCCGATATATCGGAGAAAACAGAGTCCAGGAGCTTCTTTCGAAGTATGACGAGTACGATCTTGAAAAGAGCGATCTTCAGTTCATCGGTCATCTGCAGACCAATAAGGTCAGACAGATCATCGACAAGGTTTCTCTCATTCAGTCGGTCGACAGCCTTAAGCTTGCTTCGGAGGTAGGAAGACAGGCGAAGCTTCATGACAAAAATATGGACATTCTGGTCGAGGTTAATATAGGCAGAGAGGAAAATAAATCCGGAGTTATGCCCGAAAATCTCGAGGAATTACTATACAACATAAAGGATATTGACGGTATTTCGGTCAGAGGATTGATGGCAATACCTCCGATTTGTACCGAAAAATCTCAGATTTGTAAATATTTTGAGAATATGCACCGTATTTTTATTGACATTTCAGCAAAAAAATATCATAATATTTCTATGGACTATCTTTCAATGGGAATGTCTGATGATTACCGGGAGGCGATACTGTGCGGCGCCAATATGGTAAGGGTCGGTTCTGCGTTGTTTGGACAGAGGATTTATAAATAATCTAACAAGGAGATTTGACCTATGGGAAGTTTTGTTGATAAAATTAAACAGATGTGGAACACTCCCGATGACGAATATGAATACGATGACAAGTATGACGAGTCGGAAACAAAAAAGGATGAGTTTGAAGAGGAGGACGATTACTATGAGGATGACGCTCCTGCTTCAAAGGAATCTCCGCGAATACCTTTTATCGGCGGCAATCAGAACAGCAACAAGGTCGTGAATATCAATACGACCACAAAGCTTCAGGTTGTTCTTTTCAAACCCGACCGTTTCAGTGACGAAACGAGAGCTATTGCGGACGAGCTTTTAAAACAGCACACTATAGTTCTGAATCTTGAAAACACTAACAAGGATAATTCTCGGCGTATCATTGATTTTCTCAGCGGTGCGGCGTATGCGAGCCGGGGAAAAATCAAGCGTGTTGCAACAAGTACGTTCATTATAATTCCGAGCAGCGTCGGCATGACGGGAGACGATCTTCTCGATCAGCTCGAGAGCAGCGGAGTGTATTTCTGATTTATGTCCGATATAAATAATTTGTCTGCCGATGAAAAAAGACTTGTGATTCATGTTTCCGATTTGGTTGAATTGTCTCAGAAGCACTACAGGCCTTTTTATTCCGATTTTCTTAACGAACGTGAGGTTTCGATCGCTCTGGATGCCTTGAAAAAATACGGTGCGTCCGATTACCTTTTATGGGGCGGCTATGAAAATGCGGAGAGAGTGATGCTCTGTGTTTATCCGCCGTATATGCGTCCGGAATATTCCGAATTTCCGTTTGAATGTATCAGTATGAAATACAGAAAAGCGGATATACTTACTCACCGTGATTTTCTCGGTTCGCTCATGTCCCTCGGAATAAAGCGTGAGGTTCTCGGCGATATTGTGGTCGGAGAGGGGATAGCGTCCTTTTTCATAAAATCGGAGCTGTCACAGTACGTTAAAGCACAGATCGGAAAGGTCGGAAGAGTCGGGGTTTCACTGACCGATGAAACGGCCGATTTTGAGTCTGTTTCGCAGAGCTTCGAAGACCGTGAGACTACCGTTTCGTCGCTTCGTATCGACAGTATTGTCTCAAGTGCGGCAAAACTTGGCAGAGCGAAGGCACAGCAGCTGATAACAAGCGGGCTTGTTGCGATTAATTTTAAAATTGTCGGAGATACGGACATCAGGGTTTCAAGCGGAGATAAAATATCGGTCAGAGGATACGGGAAATTTGTCGTTACTTTTGACGGAGCTCTCAGCAAAAAAGGAAAATACAGAATTTTGATAAGCAAGCTAAAATAGTTTTGTGGATTTTCTTTTACAGAATTTACAAAAGATATAGAGGTGATTTAAATGCTAACAGTTGACCAGATTAAAAACATCAGCTTTAAAAAAGCCAGCATCGGCGGTTATCGTCCCGATGAGGTGGACGAGTTTATTGATGAGGTTACTGCGACTGTTGAAGAACTGAAAAAACAGAATCTGGATATTATAGCGAAATCCGAAGTTCTTGTTAACAAAATAGAGGAGTACAGAGGAAAAGAAGACAGTATCAGCAGTGCCGAGGAAAATGCGCTGAAAGAGGCTGAAAGAATAAAGGAAGAAGCCGAGAAACAGGCGGCCGAAATTATCGAAAAGGCAAAAGCCGAGGCAGATGAGATAATTGCCGACGCAAACAACCGTGTGATACATGAAAAAGAAATGATAGCAAAAATCGAGCAGGAAGCAGCAGATGTCCGCAAAAAGCTTACGGATGCGTATCAGCTTCAGATTGACGCACTGAAGGTTCTTCCGAAGCAAAAAGAGGTAGACGCTATAAAAAACGGTCTTGATGAGGAGTATCCTACGGAAACGTATTCCGAAGAGAAGTCCGGGGAAACCGGCGGCGAGGCTTTCGAAACGATCGAAGAAGCCGCTGAGGACGCAAAAGCGGAAACCGAGGATACGGCCGCTGCGGAAGCGGACACTGAACCCGGCACTATTCAGATTGAAAAATCCGCTTTTGAAAGAAAATTCGGAAAGCTTAAATTCGGCGACGATTACGACGTGAAAACTGAGGAATAAGAACCGATATGAATATGTTACAGATGTAATTGAAATCGACTGCGATACCGCAGAAAAATAGGAGTGAAAACCAATGGCACAGGATTTTAAAGAAACAATGAATTTACCTAAAACCGACTTCCCGATGAGAGCGGGTCTCCCTAAGAGCGAGCCGAATACTCTCAAGTCATGGGAGGATGACAAGGTTTACGAAAACCTTATGAAGAAGAACGAGGGAAAGCCTCTGTTCGTTCTGCATGACGGCCCTCCGTACGCAAACGGCGACATTCACCTCGGAACGGCTCTCAACAAGGTTCTGAAGGATTTCATTATCAGATATAAAAATATGGCAGGCTTTAAGGCGCCTTACGTTCCCGGCTGGGATACTCACGGTCTTCCGACGGAGCTTAAGGCGAGAGCGAAGGCAGGCGTAGGCAACTCTACGACTATCTCCGACATTGAGCTTCGCAAGCTTTGCCGTGATTTTGTAGACGGCTATATCAACGACCAGAGAACACAGTTCAAGCGTCTCGGCGGTATCGGCGAGTGGGAGAATCCGTACATCACATTGCTTCCCGAGTTCGAGGCTAAGCAGATTGAAGTATTTGCCGACATGGCATGTAAGGGATATATCTACAAGGGTCTGAAGCCTGTTTATTGGTGTTCGGACTGTAAGACGGCTCTCGCCGAGGCTGAGATCGAGTATGCGGAGGATCCGTGTCATTCCATCTACGTCAAGTTCAGAGTTACGGACGACAAGGGCGTTCTGACAGAAAAGGGCATTCCTGCCGACAAGACATACTTTGTTATCTGGACAACGACAACATGGACTCTTCCGGCAAACGTTGCTATCTGCGTAGGCCCGAGATTTGACTATGCTGTTATAAGGAGCGGCGACGAGTATTATGTAATGGCTGAGGAGCTTTACAGAGACGCTATGGCTGCCGCAGACAAGACAGACTATGAAGTGGTTGCCACAATCAAGGGCAGCGAATTTGAAAATATGAAAACACAGCATCCGTTCCTCGACAGACAGTCGGTTGTTATCGTGGGCGACCACGTTACTCTTGAAAGCGGTACAGGCTGCGTACATACGGCTCCCGGTCACGGCGTCGAGGACTATGAGGTCTGCAGAAATTATCCCGAGATTCCGATCATCGTTCCCGTTGACGCAGACGGCAAGCTCACCGAGGAGGCAGGTCAGTTCGCAGGTCTTTCGACCGAAGAGGCGAACAAGCCTATCGCTTTGTATCTCGAGGAGACAGGCGCACTCTTTGCGCTTAAGAAGATTATCCACCAGTATCCGCACTGCTGGAGATGTAAGAAGCCTGTTCTTTTCAGAGCGACCGACCAGTGGTTCTGTTCCGTTGACGACTTCAAGGCTGAAACTCTCGAGGCTATCAAGGGCGTTGAGTGGATTCCTGCGTGGGGCGAGGACAGAATTTCCTCAATGGTTCGTGACCGTAAGGACTGGTGTATTTCACGTCAGCGCAAGTGGGGCGTTCCGATCCCGATTTTCTTCTGTAAGAAGTGTAACGAGCCGCATATTGACAGAGATGCTATGAATGCGGTTGCGGATTTGTTCAGAGCAAAGGGCTCAAATGCTTGGTATGAAATGACCGCAAACGAAATTCTCCCCGAGGGTACTGTCTGCAAGAAGTGCGGCGGTACCGAATTCGACAAGGAAAAGGATATCATGGACGTATGGTTTGATTCGGGTTCGACTCATGCTGCTGTGCTCCGTGAAAGAGATAACCTCAGATTCCCTGCAGACCTCTATCTCGAGGGTGCGGATCAGTACAGAGGCTGGTTCCAGTCATCGCTTCTAACGTCTGTTGCAACAACGGGCGAGTCACCGTACAAGACGGTTCTCACACACGGCTGGGTAGTTGACGGTCAGGGCAGAAAGATGTCAAAGTCACTCGGCAACGGTATCCTTCCGAGCGAAATCGTTGAGCAGTACGGCGCAGATATCCTCAGACTCTGGGTTGCTTCGTCCGACTATCACGCTGATATCCGTATTTCGAAGGATATCCTCAAGCAGCTTTCGGAGTCCTACAGAAAAATCAGAAACACTGCAAGATATATCCTCAGCAATCTCTATGATTTCAATCCCGATAAGGATATGCTCCCGATTGATGAGCTTTATCCTATCGATAAATGGGCGCTCAACAAGCTCAACGAGCTTAACAAAAAGGTTCGTGAGGGCTATGACGCTTATGAGTTCCATCAGGTTTATCATGCTATCCATAACTTCTGTGTAGTTGATATGTCGAACTTCTACCTCGATGTTCTCAAGGACAGACTCTACACAGAGGAGAGCGACGGCAAGCTCAGACGTGCGGCTCAGACGGCTATCTATATCATTCTTGATTCCATGACAAGAATGATCACTCCGATTCTCGCTTACACATCGGACGAAATCTGGAAGTTCATGCCTCATGCTGAGGGCGTTGACGCAAGCCATGTAGTATACAATTCAATGCCGGAGCCGGTTGAGGTCAACGTTGACGACGAGTTCATCGCTCGCTGGGATAAGATCCATGAGCTTCGTGACCTCGTCAAGAAATCGATCGAGGTTGCCGTTAACGAGAAGCTTGTAAAAACATCTCTCGAAACAACAATCAGACTTTCCTGCACAGGTTCCGAGTACGACTTCGCAAAGTCCGTTGAGGACGAGCTTAAGGACGCATTCATCGTATCGGGCGTTGAGGTCGTAAACGATGAGAGTTCAGCCGAAATCAAGGTTGAAGTCAATAAGGCAGAGGGCGAGAAGTGCGAACGCTGTTGGGCATACAGTGTAACGGTAGGTCAGGACAGCGACCACCCATGCGTATGCGCACGCTGTGCCTCTGTTCTGAAGGCTTGATATCGGAAGATTTTTTGAGATAATAATATAAAACCAAAGTTGTGACAGGGCGGTTTGTCTTGTCACTCTTTGGTTTAAAGGAAGTTTTAAAGAAAGGAAAGATATTATTGGAGATACTTGCGATTATAATATGCGTACTTCTTGTAGCTGTCGATCAGCTTACGAAGCTGTATGCGATAAACGAGATCAGGCCTAATGGCTTTGTTACCGTAATCGACAATTTCTATTATTTCGTTTATGTCGAAAACAGGGGAGCGGCATTCGGCATGCTTCAAAACAAACAGTGGTTCTTTATTGTTGTAACGCTGCTTATTTTTGCTGCGTTCGGATATATAATGCTGAAATATAAAATCGAAGGTAAGTTGTTTCTTGCGGCTGTCGTCCTGATTTTCGGCGGAGGTATCGGAAATCTTATCGACAGGATTTTCCGAGGATATGTCGTTGACTTTTTGCAGTTCTCGTTCTTTTCACCCGTCTGCAATCTTGCCGATTATTTCATAACGGTGGGAGCGGTGCTGCTTGTTATATCGGTTCTTTTCTGCAAGAAAAACATCGTGAAACGTGTTCCCGATAAAGCAGAGGAAGAGTAAGCCATGGAATATAATTTTACGGTCTGTGAAGAAAACGCAGGCGAAAGAATCGACAAGCTTCTGAGCATTTTTGTGGAGGAGCTGTCGAGAAGTACGGCGGCTTCACTCTGCGAGAGGGGCGGTGTTACCGTTGGCGGCAAGGCAATCCCGAAAAACTATAAGACAAAAAATGGCGATGAAATTTTCGTCACCGTTCCAGAGCCGAAGGAGCTTGAAACCGTGGCGGAGAATATTCCGCTCGACATAGTCTATGAGGACAGCGACCTGCTTGTCGTGAACAAGCCGAAGGGCATGGTAGTTCACCCGGCGCCGGGGAATTATTCGGGAACGCTTGTCAATGCGCTTCTGTACCACTGCAGGGACAGCCTTTCGGGGATAAACGGAGTTCTCCGACCCGGAATCGTTCACCGCATAGACAAGGACACAAGCGGACTTCTCATCGTTGCAAAGAACGACAAGGCGCATATGGGACTTGCGGAGCAGATAAAAGCTCACTCGTTTTCGAGGGAGTACGAGGCTGTGGTTTACGGCAGGCCGAAGGAGCAGAGCGGAACGGTAGACGCACCTATCGGCAGACATAAAACCGACAGGAAGAAAATGTGCGTGACCGCTCAGAACAGCAAAAACGCAGTAACTCATTACAGAGTTATTGACAGCAACAACGGATTTTCGCACGTACGTCTGAAGCTCGAAACAGGAAGAACACATCAGATAAGAGTTCATATGGCATACATAGGACACCCTGTCGCAGGCGACCCCGTATATGGTCCTTCAAAGGTCATAACGTCTCTTAACGGTCAGTGCCTGCACGCAAAAAAGATAGGATTCGTTCACCCTATAACGGGGGAGTATCTTGATTTTGATTCACAGCTTCCGGAATATTTCGGGGAGTTTCTGAGGAAGAATGATATAGAGTGAAGTCCTGAACATGAATTTTTTTGGAGCGACTGCGGAAAATAAGGAAACGAGTTAAATTATTTGCGATATTCTTAAAAAAATTTCTAAAACAGTTGAAATTAGATTGCGAATATGGTATAATACTAAAGCATTTGAACCGTTGTCAGGAAATGACAATGCGTTTCACTGCCCGACTTTGAAAGGTCGAACAATGAAGCGGACAGTCCTCTGCTTGCAGAAATAACTTCAATCCTGCAAAGTAAGAATGTCTGTAAACTTTAGGAGGATTTTAAAATGGATGCATTGAAGTTAATTGCCGCAGATTCCGTAAAGAAGGAAGTACCTGAGTTCAACGTTGGTGATACCGTAAGAGTAAGCGTTAACATCCGTGAGGGCGACAGAGAGAGAATTCAGATGTTCGAGGGTACTGTTATCGCAAGAAAGAGCAGCGGCGTAGCCGAGACTTTCACAGTAAGAAGAGTAGCTTACGGCGTTGGCGTAGAGAGAGTATTCCCGCTCCACTGCCCGAACGTTAAGGACGTTAAGGTTATCAGACACGGTAAGGTTAGAAGAGCTAAGCTCTATTATCTCCGTGACAGAGTTGGTAAGGCTGCAAAGGTTAAGGAAAAGATCGTTAAGGCTTGATCCGACATAAAAGTTTGATAGTGTTAAAGGAGGGGCGAAGAGTCCCTCTTTTTACTATCGGATAATTTTTTTGATTTGTGAAAAAATAAATAGTATTTCTCTTTTGATTGTGATATAATAAAAACAGCGTATAATTCATAAATTGAATATACAGGTTATTTTGATTTAAGAATAATTGTAATTTTTATAACTTTGAAAATGAATACATAGCCTCAGAGCTTGGTTTAAATAAATTGATTTTAGAATAAAAGGTAGGGTGATTGGTTGATGGATACTCAGATATTCGACAAGGTTGAGAGTCCGAAGGAGCCTGAAAACGATACTATTTCTCAGGAGAATGTTCCGGATCTGGCGACCGTTAATTCGAATGATGACCCTGTTGACAGAGAGATTTCGGAAGAGGAAGCTTCCGTCAAAACTAAAAACAAAAACAAGAAAAAGAGAAAGGACGGTCCGTCCGGCTTCATCAGCGGACTTTTCGACTGGGTCTCGGCTTTCCTTTTCGCTCTGATAATAGTTGTTCTTGTTATGACCTTCTGTTTCAGACTCGTTGACGTTGACGGTTCGTCGATGCTCGAGACTCTTCAGGACGGAAACAAGGTTATAGTTACCGGACTTAACTATGAACCTCAGGTGGGGGATATTATTGTAATAAGTCATGGTGCGGAGCTTGACAAGGCTCTCGTTAAGCGTGTTATTGCGGTAGGCGGTCAGACTGTTGACATAAATTCCGAAACCGGCGAGGTTATGGTTGACGGTTTCGTTATTGATGAGCCTTACATCAACGGAAAAACCACTCAGAACGGCGATATGGAATTTCCGCTCGAGGTTCGTGAGGGTACGGTTTTTGTTATGGGCGACAACAGACCTATTTCAAAGGACAGCCGTACGGTTGAGGTCGGTCTGATTGAAACGGACAGTATCATAGGAAAGGTTCAGTTCAGAATCTATCCGTTTGATGAGTTCGGAAAAGTTGAGTAATTTCAGAACGGCAGGCTTCTACATTTGCGAAAGGATACGCACTCCCGATTATCTGAATATTAAAAGTACCGAAATGCTTACGGTGAGCGCCTGCTTCGGTGATATCCACCCGAAATGGGAAGTTTTTATGGGCAGGGGATGCTGGCTTGACGGAGAGGAAGAGGAGTATAAGCGGCTTCTGGGATTGAATGAGGAAGAGTACCTCGGGTTTTCCAACAAGGTCGGCGAGCTGTTTGATAACGGCAGAATAGACGTTGACGGAAGATTCATATTTTATTACGATGCGGCTGAAATGTATGAAAGATATTTTTCGCTTGACAGGTTCAGGCTTGTAAGCATTTCCGCAGAGGAAAAGTATTTTGATGTTCTGAAAAACGAGCTGAACAAGGGTTCTTTTTGCAGCGGTGTAATGAATGGCGATGAGGATACCTCGGAGCTGCTGGGGTATGATATTCTCGGCTGGGATTATTCGAATTATCACAGCTTTTTGTGCAACAATCTTCATGAGGGCTTGCCCGATATAAGGTTTAATGACTTATGTCTGCTTGATAACGATTATGAAGAGGTTTGCGGATTTGCGGATATGATAAAGGGCTTCGGTGAACCCGTGGAGTGGCTGCCGTTTCGGATCGGTAAGCCGTGATTGATATGAGTTTTATAAAGCTGTCAGATACGTTGCGGTGTTTGACAGCTTTTTTTGAAATTTTATGATAAGGATTGATATTATGAAGAATACAAAGGGCGGTATTAAGGGCAAGCGTCAGAGATATGCCGATAAGAATAAACAGAAATCCCAAGGCAGAACACAGAACGGAAAGCCTTATTCAAAGCAAAGCGACAGAAACAGGCAGAATCCGAAGTCTGCGGCTCTGAGGGCGGAAAAGACAGCGCAGAAAAAAGCAAAGAAAATGAGAGCGCCGTCTGCAAACACAAACCTCAGTCAGAACTCGCAGTATATCCAGTGGTTCCCCGGCCACATGACGAGGACAAAAAGACAGATTCAGAGTGATCTGAAGCTTGTGGACGCTGTTGCGGAGATCATAGACGCAAGACTTCCGCTGAGCAGCCGAAACCCGGATCTTCCGTCGCTTCTCGGAGACAAGCCGAGAATAGTTCTGATGAACAAGTGCGACCTCGCCGATCCGAAGGCAACGAAGCAGTGGATAGAATATTTCAGAAAACAGGGACTCAAGGCGATAGAGCTTGACTGCAAATCGGGCAGGGGCATGAATAATTTCGTCACGGTTATCCGTGAAGTTCTGAGCGACAAAATAGAGAAGTGGGAAGCAAGGGGAATGAAAAATCATTCTCTCAGGGTCATGATCGTAGGCATTCCGAATGTAGGAAAATCTTCGTTCATAAACAGAATCTCAAAGACGACAAAGGCGAAGGTCGAGGACAGACCCGGAGTTACACGAGGTAATCAGTGGTTTACGATTGACAAAAATATCGAGCTTCTCGATACTCCCGGTGTGCTCTGGCCGAGGTTTGACGATCAGCTTGTCGGTGAGAGACTTGCGTTTACGGGTGCTGTTAAAGATCAGATCATGGATACAGAACAGCTTTCGCTTCGTCTTCTCGAATATCTTCAGAAGAACCCGAACCCCGATTTCATTAACCGGTTCGAGCTTGACGGTGACAAAATAACGGATATGCCGCCGCATGAGCTTCTTGAGGTTATCGCAAAGAAGAGAGGAATGCTTGTTTCCGGCGGAGAGGCTGACTGTGAGCGCGCCGCAGTTATGGTGCTTGACGAATTCAGAGCGGCGAAGCTCGGACGGATTACGTTGGAGCTGCCGAAGAAGGAGTGAGGTGTAAAAAAATGGATTGGCTGCAATATGAGAACATTGCATATGAAAAGGGCTACGTTAAAATCTGCGGAGTTGACGAAGCGGGAAGAGGACCGCTCTCGGGGCCTGTCTGTGCGGCGGCGGTTATTCTTCCGAAGGGGAAAATTATCGAGGGTGTGAACGATTCAAAAAAGCTTTCCGAGAAGAAAAGGGAAAAGCTTTTTGATATCATAAAGGAAGAATCAACTGCTTATTCAATAGGCTGGGCGAGCGTTGAGGAGATTGAGAGCATAAATATCCTGAATGCGGCAATGCTTGCGATGAAAAGAGCGGTTGAGGGACTGCCTGTCAAAGCGGATTTTGCTTATATTGACGGAAACAAAACTCCCGACCTTGAAATACCCTGTGAGGCTATTGTAAAGGGCGACGCAAATTCCATGTCGATAGCGGCAGCTTCGATTCTGGCGAAGGTCAGCCGTGACCGCCTTATGCTTGAATATGCACAGCAGTACCCCGAATACGGCTTCGAAAAGCACAAGGGCTACGGAACAAAGGTTCATAACGAAGCGATTCTGAAATACGGTCCATGCCCGATTCACAGAAAAAGCTTTCTGAAAAAGCTTCTGAGCAAAAATGAAGAATGACAGGGATTTTGAGATAAGGCAGCGAGGCAGGCTCGGGGAGAAGTACGTCTGTGATTATCTCATCAATAAGGGTTATACTATTGTAATGACGAACTATTCGAGCCGTTTCGGCGAGGTCGATATTATAGCCGAAAACGATAAAATAATTGCGTTCGTTGAGGTTAAAACCAGAACAAAAAAATCGTTTGCAACAGGCTTTGAAAGTATAACAAAATCAAAGATAAAGAAATTCATGAAAACGGTTGTTGTTTATATATCAAAAAACAATGTTAAAAAACAGCCGAGGATCGACTGTGCGCAGGTTATTGTCAATGATGACAACAGCCTTGATAATATTTCCTACATAGAAAACGCGGTTGAGCAGTCGGATTTGTACTGTACATACTGAGAGAAATTCGGGAATAATTATATAGATATATAGAAACCGAAAGGAGAAGCGGAAATGATACAGGATATTTTCCCTCATAAGCTTGATAACAGCTATAAAAACCATAAGGTAAGACCAGATGATAATATCGTTATTTTCATAGATAAAAGCGTTGCGGTCGTCAGAAAATCGAAAACCGATATTTCATTTCCGAAATACGAGCAGTTAAAAAACAGACTGACAGCCGGAAGCAAACTCAGATATCTTTTTTCCGTTGACGAAAATGCGTATATGCTTCTGACGAACGCCGAAGAGGAAAAGCTGCCCAATGAGATTGAATTCCTGCCGCTTGCGGAGGTTCGTAAAATGAAGTACGGATTTTTCAAGGAAATGTATTTTCTGATATGCACCGCATGGCATCTTTATACATGGTACGACGACAACCGCTTCTGCGCTCGCTGTAAAAGAGATCTTTTGCACGGAGAAAACGAGCGTGAGCTTATCTGTCCCGACTGCGGAAAGACAGTTTATCCGAGAATTTCGCCTGCCGTAATTATCGGGGTTACGGACGGCGACAGGATAATTATGTCGAAGTATGCGGGAAGAACGTACAAGGGTTATGCGCTTCTGTCGGGATTTGTCGAGATAGGAGAAACGCTTGAGCAGGCTGTCGGGCGTGAGGTTATGGAAGAGGTGGGAGTCAAGGTCAAAAATATCCGCTACTACAAAAGCCAGCCGGGCGGCATAGACGGAAATATTCTTGCAGGCTTTTTCTGCGAGCTTGACGGAGACGATGCGCTGACTGTCGATACAAGCGAGCTTGCCATGGCGAAGTGGTTCAAAAGAGACGAGATACCGGTTGAAGACGACGGTTACAGCCTTACTTTTGAGATGATAGGGTATTTTAAAAATAATGAGCTGCGAGGAATTTAATATGACTTCCGAAGAAATGATATCTCGGCTCAAAACAATAGTAGGAAACGATGAAGCTTACAGAAGCCGGGCGGCGGATTTAAAATGGATTGCTGTCGATTTGAAAAGCATTTCCGAATATGCGGAATTTGTTATATTGACCGTCGAGTTTTTAACATTCCCGAAGGGTTATGTGGAAAAGAATTTTCTTGATGCATACGTCAGGACGATACTGTCTTTTATGGCGGCCATGGAAGAATGGGAGTATGATTTTTGGAAGCCGGACAGTCAATTCAGTCTGAAAAAAATTTTCGAAAATGAAGAAAACCACGGATTCTATGAGGTTTATAACAGTGTCGAGTATCCTGAATTC
>CAMHNT010000021.1 GCA_946186535.1 uncultured Clostridia bacterium | reverse complement strand
AAGAAGTGAAAACGACAGGAGGGTTGTCAAGGCTCATATCACCGAAAAAGGCAGAAAGGTTTCAATCGAAAAGCGTACCGAAATTCATAACGACTACAAAGGGCTTTTTAAAATTTTGGGCGAGAATGACGTCAGAGAATTGATAAGGCTTCTGAAAATCGTGCTGTCTTACTATCCCGATGAAAAATAATTGAAAATTTTCTGTATCTTTGGAATATTTGCCTATTGAAAAAGATAAAGCAATGCTGTAAAATTAGTTCGTAATGTGAAATATTCGCATTACGAATATTTTGACAATTTGCAGACTCATGAATTGATAAGTTTTCAGGAATAGAAAGGTGACTGATATGCAAAAGAACATAGGCGGAATTATTCGTGATTGTTATCCCCTGACCCCAGCGCAGATGGTACATATACATACTCTGAATTACAGTCCGACTCACGAGATTGTGAATATCGGTACAGGTCAATATCTTCAGACAAAGCTCAATGTAGCGGCTCTTCGTGAAGCACTTAACAGAGCAGTCGAGAGATGCGAGTCCATGAGAATGAGAATCTGGAAAGACCCCGAAACAGGCGAACTGTGGCAGTATATAGAGCCTTATCAGAATGAGTTTTTCGAGTATTACGATTTTTCCGAATGGCAGGAGGAGACGGTAACAGAGGTTCTGACTAAGTGGACTTCTCAGCCATTTGATACTTTCGGCGGTAAGCTTTCCCGAATTGTAATTGTATCTCTTCCCGATGGCTACAACGGCTATTACTTCAACGTTCATCACGCTTGTATGGATTCGGGTTCGGTGATTGCTTTTGCAAAAGACGTTATGGAAATCTACAGCAGTCTTTTGTACGGTTTGCCTTATCCAAAGCCCATGACCTCATTCATCGATTCGATTAAGAAGGATTTTGAGTATGAGGGAAGCAGAAAGCAGAAGAGGGACGAGGAGTTCTGGCATAAGCAGCTTGAAATGCCCGAGCCTATCTACACAGATTACAGAGGCAAGGAAAAGCTCTTGCGTTTCAGAGAAGAGAGCGGTAATCCCAACCAAAGATGGGGCTTGCTCACAAGCTCGAACGGTGACGGTGCTACCATAACTTACGAGCTTGATGTTGAATCTACGCAGAAGATTCTTGATTTTGCACATGAACATGACATTCCCGTCAGTGCAGTTATTCTTCATGCTATCAGAACGGTTCTTTCGAAATTTAACGACGACGAAACCGATATCACTATCAGAGATTTTGTAAGCAGACGTTCAACCGTTCTCAACAAAAAGTGCGGCGGCGTAAGAATGCACTGCTTCCCACTGAGAACAATTATGTCTCTTGATACTACTGTGCTTGAATCAATGCAGATTATCAAAAAAGCACAGGAGGAACTTTTTATCCATGCCGATTATTCGACGCTTAAGTATATGGCGGAAACAAGAGAACGCTACGGAGTAGGTCCGGGCGGCAGCTATCACAGTATGAATTTTACATATCAGCCGGCAACCCTTAACAGCGTTGTTCCGTACCTCAAAGGTATCGGCTTCAAAAGCAGATGGTACAGCAGCGGCAAGCAGCCTCAGCCGATGTATATTACCGCTATGCACAGACCGGGTGACGGAGGACTTAACTTCTTCTTCGGTTATCAGAAAGACTGTGCGACACCCGAGGAGATTGAATTCCTCTACTATTTCACGGGCAGAGTTTTGTTCCGCAGCATTGAAAATCCCGATAAGACAATAAAAGAAATAATTGATATGACTTAATAAGAGGTGTTTGTTATGTTTGAAAAAATGAAAGAGATCGTTTGCGAATACGTTGAGGTTGAGCCTGAGGAGATCACAGAGGAATCCCGTTTTATTGAGGATTTGGGTTTTAACTCCTATGACGTTATGTGCATGATGGGCGACGCCGAGGATAAGTTTGATATTGAGATAGATCAGGAAGAGGCAATCAAGTGCAAAACTGTAGGCGACTTTCTCGGGTATCTCGGAGGTCTTGTAAATGAGTGAGCTTAAGACCGTAAGAGATCTTGTTTATCGAAGCGACGAGCTTTATAAGGATGAAATTTTTCTCAGAGAGTACAGGAAAAAGCAGTTTCATGACGTAAGCTTTTCACAGTTCAGAAAGTCCTGTGACAGCCTTGCAGTGTGGATTCAGAAGCACTTTGCGGATAAGGTTCATATTGCCGTTATAGGTACTACCTCATATGAATACCTTACTGCATGGTTCGGCATACAGTGCAGCGGAAATGTATCCGTTCCGATTGATACATCCAACAATGTTGACAAGATCGCAGATGAAATAATGCGTTCAGACAGCGAAGTCGTATTTCTTGATGACAAGCATGTTTCCGATATACCGAAGTTCAAGGAGATTTGTCCTGCGGTTAAATATTTTGTTCATCTCAATAAAAAATACGATGATATGCTGCTTCTGAGTGATCTCACAGAAGAATATAACGGACAGACACCCGAAGGCGATATAGAGGAGGAAGACCTCTCGGCGATACTTTTTACGTCCGGTACAACCGGAGTAAGCAAGGGCGTAATGCTTACTCATGCGAATCTTATAGACAACACAACCTGTTATCTTGAAGAAAACTACCACGGCAAGAAATTGCTTTCGGTTCTTCCGATACATCATGTGTATTGCCTGACCTGTGATATTCTTTGCAGTCTGTATAATGGCGTAACGGTTTGTATCAATGATTCTCTTATGCATATAGTACGCAATCTTGGTGTTTTCAAACCGCATTACGCAACCTTCGTTCCGATGATTGCCGCAACAATACTCAACAAAATGCAGCTTGCGGCTGAGAAGAATCCCGATAAAAAGGAAATCGGAAAACAGGTTTTCGGTGAGAATCTGGATATTCTTTATTCGGGCGGTGCATATCTGAGTCCCGATATTGTGAACGGCTACAAGGAATTCGGAATCGAGATAGCACAGGGCTACGGTATGACCGAGTGTTCTCCGAGAATATGCAACGGTATCAGAAACTGTCCGAAGCCTGAATCCGTAGGAAAAATAGTGGACGGATGTGAGGTTAAGATCGTTGACGGCGAGATCTGGGCACGGAGTAAGTCCGTTATGAAGGGCTACTACAAGAATCCCGAAGAAACAAAGAAATCTCTTACCCCCGACGGTTGGCTGATGACTGGCGATCTCGGCTATAAAGATGATGACGGTTATCTTTATATCACGGGAAGAAAGAAGAATCTTATCATTCTTTCAAACGGTGAGAATGTTTCTCCAGAGGAGCTTGAAAATCAGTTTGCTTTCTTTATGCCGATCAAGGAAATCGTAGTATATGCCGATGAAAGTGTTATCACGGCCCAGGTTTACCCCGACCCTGATTATATATCCGACGATATCAAAGCCGAAATACAGGCTAAGGTCGATGAGGTTAACGAAACATTCCCGCCGGCGAAAAGGATCGTAAAGGTCATTTTCAGAGACCATGAATTTGTAAAGACAGCCTCAAAGAAGATAATCAGAGCGAAAATAAACGAATAAACTTCGGCATTACAGCAATAACCGCAGAGGCGACAGGCTTGCTTCTGCGGATTCTTTTATTTGAATAACAAGTGACAACCAATGTCATTAATTCAGGAAACTTCCGGCGAAGCGAAGCCGGTAAAAGTTTTTGCCAAGTTTTTTTCAAAAGGTGCCCCGAAGGAAGTGTCCTTGGGGTACTTGCGGGTCAAGGGCAGCGCCCTTGCAGGTTTTAAGGACGTAGTCCTTAACAATATATTACTTCTTAAAATAACATTACTATAAAAGGGGAGTTATAATGAGCTATTTTAAATTAAAAAACGGAGAAAAATTATACTATGAAGACATAGGCAGCGGAAAGGATACTGTTGTTATGCTGCACGGCTGGACCAGCTCGCACTATGTTTATACCGAACCTGTCGAACGGCTGAAAGAAAACGCAAGATGTATAATTTACGACCACAGGGGGCATGGCGGAAGTAAGTCGGCGAATAAGGAAAAAGCGACAATGGAAACGCTTGCCCGTGATCTGAACGAGCTTATTACAGGACTTAACCTGAAAAATATTACACTTGTCGGCTGGTCTATGGGGGCGTGCGCCGTGCTTAATTATGTAAAGCTTTTTGGATGTAACGCCCTCAGACAGATTGTTCTGTGCGATATGACACCAAAGCTGATTAACGATGACAGCTGGAAGCTGGGACTTTACAAAGGACAATATACACAGCACGACAAAGAGCTTGACGAGAAAAAAAGCTCATTCTTTCAATACAGAAAATTCATGCTCGAAACGGCGCCAAGCCTTCGCAAGCTTCCCAATCTTCTTCTGGGCAGTCAGCTTCTGAAGCGGCTTATGAAATGTGACTTCGGAGTAATTACAAGTCTTGCGGATTCAATGGAGCGGCAGGATAACAGAAATATTGCGAAAGAGATTACTGTACCGCTCCGGTATTTTTATCCGACTCCGGGTTCAATTTTTTCGCCCCAGCTTGAGAAGTGGTACAGAGAAAATGCCGTGTCCGATTTTAAATCGGTAGAATTTCCGAACAGTACGCACCTGCTTATTGCCGAGAATCCACGACGCTTTGCACAGGAGATAGAGAAGCTGCTTGAGTGAAAATAATACTTTAATGAAAATACTGAAGAACGATAATACATCTTTGGAAATTTTGTCGATTGAAAAAGGTTCCGAGATATTGTAAAATTATTTCGTAATATGAAATAATCGTATTGCAAAATTTTATACTAATATTCAATTAAAACCTTTAAAAGATTTTCGAGGATAATTTTCGCAAGGCAAGGAAGAGGGCGCAGGAATACTGTCGTATTTCAAGCACGATGACGCAGCATTGTGGAAATTAGACCGAAAAGATTTAAAGCGTTTTATTGAATTTTAGTATTACGAAAGGAGTTTTTACGATGGGAAACAACGTAAAAAACTGGGGCTACGAAGCAGTATTCTACCAGATCTATCCGCTCGGTATGTTTGGCGCACCGTTTGAAAATGACGGTGTACAGGAGCATCGTATTCTTAAGGCGATAGATTGGGCAGATCATATTGCAAAGCTTGGCTGTAATGCCGTGTATTTTTCGCCTGTTTTCGAGAGTGACACTCACGGCTACAACACCAGGAATTATAAGCAGATTGACTGCCGCCTTGGAACAAATGAGGACTTTAAGAAGGTTTGCGACGAGTTCCACGAAAAAGGAATCAAGGTTGTTCTCGACGGCGTGTTCAATCATGTCGGAAGAGGATTTCCTCAGTTCCGGGATGTATGCGAGAGAAGATGGGACTCGCCCTACAGGGATTGGTTCAACATCAATTTCGACGGAAACAGCAGTTACAACGACGGTCTTTGGTATGAGGGCTGGGAGGGTCATTACGACCTTGTAAAGCTCAATCTCCGCAATCCTGCCGTAGCGGATCATATTCTTGACGCTGTGAAATTCTGGATTGAATACTTCGGAATTGACGGCATTCGTCTTGATGTGGCTTACTGCCTGGATTTCGATTTCTTAAAAAGACTTCGCAGCTTTACTGACGGACTGAAGGAGGATTTCTTCCTTGTGGGCGAGCTTCTTCACGGAGATTACTCACGTTGGGTAAATCCGGAAATGCTTCATTCCGCTACCAACTATGAGTGCTATAAGGGACTTTATTCCAGCTTCAACAGCATGAATCTTTTTGAGATCTGCCATTCATTAAAGAACCGTTTCGGACCTGAACAGTGGTGCCAGTATAGAGGAATGCATCTTCTGTGCTTTGCGGATAACCACGATGTTACAAGAATCGCAAGCATTCTGACTGAGCCTCGCCATCTTGCGCTTGTGTATACAATTCTCTTCGGAATGCCGGGAATACCGTGCGTTTACTACGGCAGCGAGTGGGGCACCAAGGCCGAAAAGAAAGACGGCGACCCTGCGCTTCGTCCCTGCTTTGACAAGCCCCAGGAAAACGAAATCACGGAGCTTATACGCAAGCTTGCGAAGGCTCACAGGGAGTGTAAAGCACTTTGCTACGGTGATCTGAAAGTACCTGTGCTTACCAACAGGCAGTGCATTTTACAGCGTGACTACGAGGGAGAGCGTGTTTTTGTTGCGGTCAATGCTGACGGCGCACCTTTTACCGCTCACTTTGACGCAGGTTACGGATTGGCTGATGATCTTGTAACAGGCGGTGTTCATGATTTCGGCGGAGGCAGCGAGCTTGCTCCGTATAGTTATCATATCTGGCGCTGCAAATAAAATAGTATTATAAAACTTTTGCCGCAGAAGCTTTTTGTTTCTGCGGTTTTTTTATGTGATTGTATGCACTATAATAAATGGCGATGTCAAAGAAAATATCCTTTTGAAAAATGCAAGGTGAATATGCAAAGCTTTAAGAGAAATTGTAAAATTTTTTCTAAAAAACATTGTGATAAACAATAGAATGTTTTATAATAATATATGAAATGTAGATAAAAAGTGTAGAAGCAGGTGTGAATTCATGAAATATATATTTCATGAACCCCGTTACCGCAATAACTGGCACATTCACCACGCAAAAAGCGGCGGCGGACAGATGCTTGTCTGCGTGGGCGGACGAGGTTATTATCAGGAAGAGGAGAGAGAGCCTGTTGAAATGCTTCCCGGAACGGTTGTCAACATTCCTGCCAATGTGAAGCACTGGCACGGTGCGGCTCCGCACTCCTGGTTTTCTCACCTTGCGGTTGAGATTGGAGGTGAGGAAACGAGCGGCGAATGGTGTGAGCCCGTTTCCGATGAGGATTACAATAAACTGAGATGAATTATGGAGGATTTTGTTATGAGCAAGAAATTGGTAGCATATTTTTCGGCAAGCGGAGTTACAGCAAATACGGCGAAAACGCTTGCACAAGCGGCGGAGGCAGACCTTTATGAGATCAGACCCGAAACACCTTACACCAAAAAGGATCTGAACTGGATGAATCCGCTCGCAAGGAGTACGAAGGAAATGAAGAATAAAAGCTCCCGTCCTGCGCTTGCTGACACCGACGCAAATATCGCAGAGTACGATACGATTTTTTTAGGATTTCCGATTTGGTGGTATGTCGCTCCGACTATTATCAACACGTTTCTGGAGGCTTATGATTTCAGCGGAAAGAAGATTATACTTTTCGCAACATCCGGAGGTTCGGGCTTCGGAAAAATTGTAGAGGGATTACAGCCGAGCGCTCCGAAAGCCGAAATTACGGAGGGCAGAATTCTCAACGGCAGTCCATCGGAACCTGTGCTCAGGTCTTGGGTTGAAAGTCTTGGAGTATGAAAAACAAGCATATCTTCATGCGTGTCACCGACATACTGATGACGGCTTTGCTTATGCTGCTGATGGCTTTTCAGGTGACAGGGCAGTTTGTGCATGAATGGCTTGGGATTGCAATGACAGTGATTGTAACAGTGCATCAGATTTTAAACAGAAAATTCTATACGTCCGTATTCGGGGGCAGATACAATGCATTGAGATTTTTTACGACGAGCGTTAATATTTTACTGCTCTTGTCATTTGCCGTATCCGCAGTTTCCGGCATTTCTATGAGTAGTCATGCCGTTGTGTTTCTGAGCGGATTTCTGAAAACAACAACGGCACGGCGGATTCATCTTACAATGTCATATTGGTCGTTTGTGCTGATGGGAATTCATATCGGCATACACCTGTCAATAATAGCAAGCAAATTTCCGAAAGGAAAATTTAAAACGGCTGTCGCAGCTGTTATGTTACTGCTGTCAGGATATGGATTAATTCTGTTTTTTAAAGCAGGTATTCCGAGCTATATGTTTATGCATGTGCAGTTTGTATTTTTTGATTATGAAAAGCCGACAGTATCTGTATTGATCGAAAATCTGATAATGTTGATTTCATGGGCATTTGCGGCGTATCTAATATCACTCTTATTAAAACGTGCAGGAAAGAAAAAAACGGCGCAAAGAAGACAAGAAGAATCGGTTAAGCGTTTTTTATGAACAGCACTCGTATATTCAGTTGCCTTATATCGTATAGTCATCATCATAAACAGTAAAATAGTCATGAAAGTCTTATTTAATTCAGATCGAATTCAATACCATTCTTCTTATGACTTCTGCTATAGTAATGGGCGTTTTGGTTATATTAAAGAAAAGGTCGGAATGATTTATTTAACCTGACTTAATAAATTGATTTAGTTTCAAGGGGAACAGACATAAAGGATTTATATCCGATATATCTGTTCCCCTTTTTCTTGCGATCACACATATTCACAGTTTCCATATCCATATTTCAAAGCTTCTTATAAAAGTAAATGCTGTTGCCGTGAGACATATAGTAAGATATGTTGACAAAATTTTTATGATGTGTTACAATGATGCTTAGCGTAAGCTAACTTTAAGTAGTGTGCCGAAATTTGATGTGTTTTGTTTGTTTTTATAAAAATGTCCAAAATACCGCAAATAATCCGGGCGTTATGTCGTGTGCTTCTGTGCACATTAATCTTAATAAAAGCTTAATTTTTAAATAAAAGTTAGCTGTTTATAACTGAATTTGTGCTGCGTAATGTACAAAAATTTTATAGTAAAAGAGGTTTTGAATTTATGCCGTCAAATAAAGAACTTGTGGCTATTAAAAAAAAGCTGAAACAAATATGGAAATCAGTACTCGGCGTTGATGAAATTTCGAACAGTACCAATTTCTTTGATGCAGGCGGTACTTACCGGCTGCTTGCGGAACTTCAGGTCAGAGTGAAGGAAGAATTCGGTTTTCAGCCTTCACTCGTGGAGCTGATGACTTATTCCAACATTAATTCCTTTTCCGATTTCATGAACGGAAGAACCATGTAGACCGCCGGAAAGTTTTAAAAGTTAAGTCGAAGAAGAAAAGAACAGAATTCTGAAAATACCATAAAACAAAATCAGTTGTTTATTGTCTCGAAATTCTGCATTTGCGGATTTTTGAGTTTCATAAAAATATCTAAGTGTAAACCATAAAAAAGGAGATTTTATAATGGCAGCGTTAATTGAATTCAAAAACATTGTCAAAGTTTACGGAACCGGTGAAGCCGCCCAGAAAGCTGTGGATGACGTCAGCTTTACTATTGAAGAGGGCGAATTCGTGGTGATCCTCGGCCAGTCCGGTGCGGGAAAGTCCACTATCCTGAACATGCTCGGCGGTATGGATACCCCTGATTCCGGTACAATCAATATTGACGGAGGTCTTGTTTCCTCCATGAATGACAAACAGCTTTCCGACTACAGGGCAAAGACCGTCGGCTTTATTTTCCAGTTCTATAATCTGATACCGACGCTGACAGCATATGAAAACGTTGCTCTGATCAAGAGCATTTCAAAAGATTCCCTCGACCCTATGGAAATGCTGAAATCCGTGGGACTGGAATCTCACAAAAACAAATTCCCTTCCCAGATGTCAGGCGGCGAACAGCAGAGAGTTTCTATCGCAAGGGCAATTGCAAAGAACCCGAAAATTATCCTCGGAGATGAACCTACCGGCGCACTTGATTCCAATACAGGCGTCATTGTGCTTGAGCTGATGTGGAAGCTTTGCAGAGAAGACAAGCGCACAGTCATTATCGTAACGCATAATGCCGATATCGCACAGTGCGCAGATAAAGTAATCAGAATGAAAAACGGTAAAATTATAGAAATTAAACAGAATGAAAATCCTGTTCCTGTAAGTGAGGTAAATTGGTAATGCTTTTTAAAAAAATGCTCAGGGAAATCCGACTTGATTTTGGACATTTCCTTTCGATTTTTCTTCTTTCCTTCCTTGCCGTTATGCTGTTCTCGGGACTGGAAAGCAATGTTATCGGTGCGAATCAGGCCAGAGAGAAATTTCATGAAGAAACAAATCTTGCGGACGGCTGGCTCTACGGAGAAAATTTTTCTGATGAAGATGCAGAAAAAATCAGCTCTCTCTCTTTCGTTAATGATGTACAGCGGAGAATGAAATTTTCCGGTTCGGCGGACAGCGAGCACGACAATGCCGAACTGACGATTTTTGTTGAAAATGAAAACCTGGTTTCAAAGCCGTATATTGTCAGCGGAGAGGATTTCGATGTGGCTTCCGAAGACGGAATCTGGCTTGCCGACCGCTTTGCGCAGGCATGGGAGATCAAGCCGGGAGATACGTTTTCTTTCTCTGTGGAAGGTCTGACGATCACAAAAGAAGTAAAGGGTCTGATTGACAGTCCGGAGTATGAATACATGATGGCTTCGGATGATCTGAAGATAGATTTTCACCATATCGGCTATATTTATATGTCATATGACGGTTTTCCTTTCAGGGAATATATCAGTTGTATGATTGAGAATAACACTATATCCGTCAGTGACATTATCGAAAACAGCGATTCTTTGGACGATATTATTGCTAATTTGGAACAGTACGGAATGACGAAGGACGATATTACCAAGGATATGATTCTTGAGAAGATCGAAAAGATGAGTGAGGAAGATATCAGAAGTATGATTCCTTTCACTCAGATGATTTTTACGACGGACGAAGAAGACGTCATGAGTCATGAAGATGAAATTGCGGATGCAATTGACGATAATTATGCTGTGATGCTCGATTCCTCTTCGATTACCGGAATTGTTCGTCTCGACGATGAACTGGCTCAGCATAACAGCGTGTCATGGGGCTTTTCGGTTGTATTTGTTATTATCGCCATGCTTGTGATTTTTATTTCCATGAACAGAATGGTAGATAACCAGAGAATCCAGATAGGTACAATGAAAGCTCTCGGCATGAAGAAAGGAAAAATCATTTTCCATTACATCAGCTATAATCTTATAATTTCCTTACTGGGAAGCGTAGGCGGTTTCTTTGTAGGCGTTTTTGCACTCGGCGAAAAGATTGTCGGTCTTTTCAACGGAAATTATACTGTTCCCGGATGGGAAGCAGGATTTGATGCTACGAGTATTCTGATCATGATTCTTGTCGTTGGCGGTTCGGTGCTGTCTTCCTGCATGAGTTGTGCAAAAATTCTGAAAATCAATCCTGCAGAATCCCTAAGACCGGCTCCGCCGAGAAGCGGAAAAAAATGTATTTTTGAATTTCTTCCGTTCTGGAATAAGCTCGGATTCTCAACACAATACAATCTCAGAAACATTACCCGTTCCAAAGTCAGAACATTCATGGGAATTTTCGGAACAACCTGCGGTATGATTCTTATGCTTGCTTCCGTAGGTTCGTTGGGATTTGTCGATGAACTCTCCGACTGGAGTCTTGAAAAAATCCAGAACTATGATTATCAGGCGTCTCTTTCCGATGATTTTAATGCGGAGGATATGCAGAAAATCTCGGATCAATATGAAGGTGAGTTCGTTGAATTCGGAACGATAGAGGTCGCTGCGAAATCGAATGCGGTTTCGGCGGACAGATCTCTTCAGACTCTCATTGTTACCGAAGGAAAGGGTTTATATAATTTAACTGACGTGAATCTTGAAGTGCAGGAACTTCCGGAAGGAAAAGCTGCGCTCTCGAGAAAAGTTGCGGAAAAGCTTAATCTGAATGTCGGCGATACCGTATACTGGCACATGTACGATGAAAATACATGGTACGAAGCGGAAATCGGTTTGATCAGCCGTGCGCCGAGTCTCACGAGTCTGACTCTGCTCAGAAGTGATTTTGAAGAAACAAATCATGAGTTCAAGCCTTCCATGTTTGTAACGGATGAAGATATTACAGGTTATGACGGTGAAGAGATCGTTTCTGTACTTGTCAAGTCTGATCTGGAGGAAGCATATGTAAACAATATGAGCGTCATCAACGATCTGATAAGCGTACTTTTGGTGTTCTCTGTCATCATGATTGTTGTGGTTCTTTATTCCTCCGGCAATATTTCGTTCCATGAAAGAAATAAGGAATTTGCGACTATGAAAGTAATCGGATTCAGCTCCAAAAAAATCCGCAATCTGATTACGAAGGAGAATATCTGGCTTTCCGTTATCGGCGTCATTATCGGTATTCCGTTCGGAAATGCGGTCTTGAGTGCAATGGTAAATTCCAACGGCGAAAATTATGACTATCCGACCAGCGCTTCTCCGGTTGTATATCTGATCAGTGCGGCGTTTGTTCTGATTGTCTCTGCTCTCGTCAGCTTTATGTTCTCAAGAAGAATCAAGAAGCTTGATATGGTAGGAAGCCTGAAGGGAATGGAATAAAACAAAATCGGGCATACATGCAGTTAATTTCCGCATGTATGCCCATACGAAGGAGAAACGGAACGACATGACGGAAATTCTGATGTTCGATATAAGAGAACTTGCAGATACAAACTTGTATCATAAGGTATGCGAAGAGCTCCCGGATGTCGGTTTATGGAAGGAACGAAGCAAAAAAATGTCCGCTTACAGGTTTCAGGAAGACAGGCTGCGATGTATCGGCGGAACATTGCTGATAAAATATATTTTTGAAGCTTTCAGTACGGATTACGGATCACTGAATATCAGTCCGTACGGAAAATATATCGTTGAACAATCAGGATTTTATTTCAATATTTCCCACAGCGGAGATTATGTTGTAATTGCCTTCGGAGATACTTCCTGCGGAATTGATATCGAACAGATCACTGATGCCGGTAAGATTGCCGGCAAATTTTTCTGCAAATCAGAAGCTGAGCAATGTACCGATCCGGAATCTTTCACCAGACTCTGGACTCTGAAAGAAGCTTATATAAAGGAAGTCGGAGAGGGACTGAGGATTCCTCTGGATTCTTTTGAGGTAGTTCCCGGGAGAATTCTTCATATAGGTGAGGAGCTTACGGCAGTCACAGCGTCTCCGTTAACCCGCGTCAGAAATGATGAGGAACGGCAATTCAGCGAATTCCGGTTGAAATCGTATTGTATTTCTGTTTGCAGCAAATCGGAAATAAGCAGCAGAATAGAGAGGATCAGTCTGAACAAATTGCTGAATTCTTAAAACTAATAGATGGATTCTGATTAAAAATAAAAAAATTATTAAAAGAATTTGTCGTCACGAATAAAAATATTGACCATGTAATTCAGGGATACAGTACAGTTCCGAGAACATGAAGTTTATACAGATTTGCAGGTATAACCGATATCTGATGAAAGGACTTTCTATGAATAAAAATGAAGAAGATTTTCTGACGCTTTGCCGTCAGAGTATAAAAAATGAAACACTTATGCCGGAATCAAATTTTTTCTTTGAAGGAGGAAATTCCGTCAGTGCCATACGGCTGATTTCGAATATTCAGAAAAAATATCAGGTCACAATCGGATTGGAAGATATTTTTTGCTGTCCCGAAATACATAAGCTTTACCAGCTTGTACAGGAACGCACCGGTAATGCGAAGGAAGAACCAAAGAAGGAAACTGCTCCGAAAACAGGCGATCGTTTTCCGCTGTCCGCTGCACAGGAGGGCATATGGTTTGAAGTTAATGCCGGAAACCACAAATCCAATATTATCGGATTCGCTCTGAATTTAAGCGGAGAAACTGACGTGACTCGTCTGGAATCAGCTTTAAGGCAGTCGATTAACCATTTTCTGCCTTTGCGTCTTGCCATAAGAACGGACGAGAATAACAAACCTTATCAGGAAGTGATTGATCCGCCGGAATTTATACTCGATACAGACGACGTCAGCGAAGAACCCGATAAAGAGGAAATCTTGTCGGAATATTACAATACATTTACGAAATCTGAAGAGTTTCTGGACATCGAAAACGGCATTACCTATAATTTTGTTCTGGTGAAGTGCAGCGAAGATGAATTTGTTCTTTACGGATCGATTCATCATATTATCTGTGACGACAGCTCGGTTAATCTGTTCATAGATTTTCTTGAACGCTTTTATTACAGTTCTGCCGAAAATGAAAAAACGGATAACAGTTTCATAAGATACTGCACGGAAGAAAAACAATATAATCCTGAAGTTAACGCGGATCTCGGTCAGATAAGGCTGATTGATGTGAACTGTCCTTCGAAAGACGCCGAAACAGGCTATACGGAGTTTTTTCTTGATAATGAAACCGTACGCAGAATTGCGGAATTTTGCTCGGAACACAATCTGACGGAAAGCATGTTCTTGCAGTCGGCATTCGCCCTGACTCTGAGCAGACTCACTAATGAAAAGCATATTCCTATCGGAATGCCGGTTTCCTGCCGAGGTACAGAGTATTCCGACAGCTTCGGCATGTATGTCAGCATGGTGCTTGGAATAGCGGATTGTTCCGACATAGAGACTCTTCTTGCGAGCGTGAGGGAGACGGTTCTTAGACAGATTGAAAATAAAGGAGTTCCTTTCCATATGATTGCCGAAAAATATCATCTGTCATATGAGCTCAGAAGAGCACCTTTCAGATTTCTATATAATTATCTGGAAAAAATTGAACCGGAACAAAGAGACCGTAAAA
>CAMHNT010000020.1 GCA_946186535.1 uncultured Clostridia bacterium | reverse complement strand
TTTCCTCGGGCAAAAAATTAATGTCAAAAACATAGTTCGGAATCGTAGTAAAAAAGCGGTTTCTCCTTTACTCCTAAGTAAGGGAGGTGATGACAAATGGTATATGTATCATTTACCGAGTTATTTCAATTCGTTATAATGATGACAGGCGTCATCGCTCTTGTTTGGAATATATCGAAAGATATACATAACAACAAGAAAAAGTAAGTTTTCCCTGCTGTTTTTCTTAATTTTCTAAAAACAGCAAAAGAGAAAACACCGCCCAATGCCCAAATTTGACGGTGTTTTCTTATACCAAATTATTGGGGGAGAAACCGCTCACTGTGCAGTATCTCTTGTTATTATTATACTACATCATTTTATCTGAAATGTCAAGTCCACGGCTGCATTAGAGTAAAAAATCCGGTTTGAAATTTATTACAAGGTTGTCTTACAATAGCTGTAATAAACCGACTCTATCCGATAAAAATTCCTTTCCTCGGGCAAAAAATTAATGTCAAAAACATAGTTCGGAATCGTAGTAAAAAAAATAAAAATTCTGTTGACATTTTAAGAAAAGAGTTATATAATCAATTTGTTAAGGCAATACCGCACAAAGATTGTGCCGAAGATGCGCCGTCAGATTTTTCGTCAGAGTGCATAAAGTGACCGCAGTAATACTGACGTATTTCAAGGGAGTTTTGTGTACTATGACGGAAAATATGCAAGCAGATTTGGTGCAAAGCCGTCAGGCGGTCTTTGTGCGATGTTGCCTTAAGGACTGTGAAAAGACGAGTTTCCGTGTTTGCCATTCAGAGAGAGAACGTTCGGTGTGAGTTCTTTGGATAAATCGGTTACAGCTACCTTGGAGTCTCTGTGTGAAAGCACGGCGTATTTCTGCGTTAAAGAAATTCAGAGTGATGTGCATATACAATAAAAATGCGCATAATTCGGGTGGTACCACGGTAATTATTATCGTCCCATAAGGCTTGGCGGCTTTATGGGATTTTTTTGTTTTTGTACCAATAATCAATAATTATTAATGAGGAGAATTATCAAAATGGAATGGACAGGCTTAAACGAACTCAGAGAGAAATATCTCTCATTCTTCGAGTCAAAAGGTCACTTGCGTCTTAAGAGCTTTCCGCTCGTGCCTCCAAAGGACGATACAAGTCTTTTGCTCATCAATTCCGGTATGGCGCCGATGAAAAAATATTTTACCGGCGAGGTCACACCTCCGAGAAAAAGAGTTACAACATGTCAGAAGTGTATCAGAACTCCGGACATTGAGCGTGTCGGTATAACCGCACGTCACGGAACATATTTTGAAATGCTCGGCAACTTCTCTTTCGGCGACTACTTCAAAGAAGAAGCTACGACATGGGCATGGGAGTTTTTCACGGGAGTTCTTAAAATGCCGAAGGAAAAGCTCTACGTTTCAATCTATGAAAACGACGAAGAGGCTTACAAAATCTGGACGGAAAGACGCGGTGTTGAACCCGAACACATGGTTCGCCTCGGAAAAGAAGACAACTTCTGGGAGCACGGCTCGGGTCCATGCGGTCCATGCTCGGAGATTTACTTCGACCGCGGAGAAGAAAAAGGCTGCGGAAAGCCTACCTGCGGCGTAGGCTGCGACTGTGACCGTTACGTTGAGGTTTGGAATCTTGTATTCACTCAGTTCGACAGCGACGGAAAAGGCACATACACACCGCTCGACCACCCGAACATCGATACAGGTATGGGACTCGAAAGACTTGCGTGCGTAATGCAGGGAGTTGACAACCTCTTCCTCGTTGACACGGTTCAGAACATCATGAAGCACATCAGCGAAATCACAGGCGTTAAGTACGGAGAGAATGAAAAGAGCGATATATCCCTTCGTGTAATCACAGACCATATCCGTTCAACGACCTTTATGATCAGCGACGGTGTTATGCCGTCAAACGAAGGAAAGGGATACGTTCTCCGCAGACTTCTCAGAAGAGCCGCACGTCACGGACGTATGCTCGGAGTTAAAGAGCCTTTCCTCTACAAGGTATGTTCCACTGTTATAAAAGAAAACGAGGGCGCTTATCCCGAACTTCGTGAAAAAGAGGATTTCATCACAAAGCTCATCAAGGTTGAGGAAGAAAACTTCAACAAGAACGTTGAACAGGGCATGTCTCTTCTTAAAAATATTATGGACAATGCAGACGCAAAGGTTATCGGCGGCGAGGACGCATTCAAGCTCAGCGACACCTACGGCTTCCCTATCGATCTCACAAAAGAGATCGCTGCAGACAGCGGCTTTACCGTTGACGAAGAGAAGTTCAGAGAACTTCTGACCGAACAGAAGAAGAGAGCGAGAAATGCACGCAAGAACGCAGGTGCAGACGCATGGATAAGCGATTCGACAGACCTTTCCGATATCGCAAAGACTGAATTTGTAGGCTATACAGAGTTCTCAAACGACGCAAAGCTTCTTGCGCTCGTTAAGGACGGTGAGAGAACCGATGCGGTTTATGAGGGCGACGAGGCAGTTATCATTCTTGACAAAACATCTTTCTATGCAGAGAGCGGCGGACAGGTAGGCGACACAGGTCTGATTTTCTGCGGCGACTTCACGGCAGAGATCCTGAACACAACCAAGGATAACAACGGAATCTATTTCCACTCGGCAAAGATCACAAAGGGCATGGCAAGCGTAGGCGCTGACGTAAAGGCTGAGATCAACGCTTCAAGACGTGAGGATATTATGCGAAACCATACAGCCGCTCACCTTTTGCAGGCAGCGCTCAGAGAGGTTCTCGGCACCCACGTTCAGCAGGCAGGTCAGCTCGTTACCGACGACAAGTTCCGTTTTGACTTCACACATTTCTCCGCTATGACAGCAGACGAAATCAAAAAGGTTGAGAATCTCGTAAACGCAAAAATCTTCGAGGCAATCGAAGTTTCAAGCACCGAAATGCCTATTGAAGAAGCAAGAAAGCTCGGCGCTATGGCTCTCTTCGGAGAAAAGTACGGTGATATTGTACGAGTTGTCAAGGCGAGCGATTTCTCAATCGAATTCTGCGGCGGCACACACGTCAACAACACATCGAAGCTCGGCTTGTTCCACATTCGCTCGGAAGCTTCTGCCGCTGCAGGCGTAAGAAGAATCGAAGCCGTTACGGGTCACGGAGTTCTCTCCTACCTTTCAAATTCCGTCGGAATAATTTTTGAAGCTGCCGACAAACTCAAAATCGCAAACCCATGGGAGCTTGTTCAGGGCTGTGAAAAGGTTACGGAAACTCTGAAGGAAAAAGACAGAAAAATCGATGAGCTTAACGGCAAGCTCGCACTCGGCATGGTATCCGAAATTATCGGCTCGGAAAAGGTTGAAAACGGAGTAAGCATATTCACAGGTATCCTCGAAGGCGTTTCGGCAGACATGCTCAGAAACATCTGTGACAAAGTAACCGACAGATACAACAACAGCGTTGTTGTTCTTGCAGGCAAAAACGACGGCAAGGGAACATTTGCAGTTTCCTGTACGAAGGAAGCCGTAAAGAACGGCGTTAAAGCCGGTGCTGTTGCAAAGGCTGTCGCACAGCTTACCGGAGGAAACGGCGGCGGTAAACCTGAAATGGCTATGGCAGGCGCAAAGGATATTTCAAAAATTGGAGACGCAGTTGCTCAGTCTTACGGCATTGTAGCCGATATGTTGAAATAAACCGCATTTCAGCTGCATTACTATATAAAAAAACACTGTCCACAACTTAAGCAAAATTCAGCAATGCGGAATTTTGAATGAGCAATATACCGTTAAGGGCTCCGCCCTTAAAACCCCGCCAAAGGTGCTGCCTTTGGAAACCGCCAGCTTTTTGAAAAAAGCTGGGCAAAAACTTTAACAAGCTTCGCTATCCTTAAGTGTTGATAGTGTATAAAAAACAGGTATCGGACTCAATCTGAAATTCGGTACCTGTTTTCTTTTTATCATTAATTTTAGAAAAAATGTTATATATTTTCTGAAAACAGTAGAAATTTTATTTAAAACGTATTATAATTATAATATCTTTAATTACCGGAGGTAATATTATGAAAAAATTGCTTTCTTTACTTTTGTGTATTGCTGTGATTTCGCCTTTCACATTCTCTGCGGCAGCCGAAAAAAACGCAGTAAATAATCTGGATATTCAATCCACTGTTATGTCCGGCGGAAAAACAATCCATATCGAAAACTCAAAAGCCACACCTGTCTCCGTAAATTTTGAAGCAAAACAAGGAGATAAAATAACGCTTTACATCACAGTAAGCAGCAGTGATCAGGTTGCAGGCTTATTGAGCGATTTGGCGTTCAACACCTCTTATATCGATTTTGTCGACTATGAATATATCTATACCGGTGCTTTCGTTAACCGAATCAGCAGAGGATTTTTATACTATTCCATTCTCTTCGGACCGAGCGGAACTTTCCTGACTAATGAGACAGAAGTGATCGCTTTTAATTTCAGTATCAGAAAAGATATCTCTCCAACCAGCACATATATCACTTTTACTCCTCTCGAGTATTACGATACAAATCTTCGTGAGCTTAACTACAGTGAAATCGGTTATAAAATAGAAAAAACGGAAGAAAATAAAGATACTGACAGTGCGTCCGACACGGACACATCAATCCACACCGATACGACAATCGACACAGATTCATCAAGTGAAACCGATACGTCAAGCGATACTGACACATCAAGCGAAACCGATACAGACACCTCCGGAAATACCGATACAGACATAAGCACTGATACAGACAACAACACAGATAATAATACCGATACACATACTCATACACCCGTTGTTATTCCTGCCGTACCTGCCACATGTACTCAAACAGGATTTACTGAGGGTTCCCGCTGTTCTGTCTGCGGTGAAATTCTCGTTCCTCAAACGGAAATTCCCATGACGCCTCACGAATATGAAGACGGAAAATGTAAAAACTGCGGAAAGTACGACCCGTCTTTAAAATACGGTGATATAAATAACGACGGTGCCATTAACTCTTTGGACGCAGTAGTAATACTTCGATTCAACGCTAAAATAGACGAACCTTCGGATACGAAAAAAATTCTCGCCGATGTAAACAATAACGGAAATATAGATACGTCTGACGCCGTCATGATTTTGAGATATATGATCGGTTTGGAAAAAGATTCAATTATCGGAAAATCTCTTTCCGATTAAAAGCCCAATACAATATTATAATAAAAACCGAAGGAACCATAAAAATTCAGTTCCTTCGGTTTTTGTTTATTACTTAAAAAGACTTTATTCTTGTTCTTTAGGGAAGCACTGATTAAATCGAGTGCCCAAATTGCGCCGTCAGATTTTCAGGCAAATTGGACGAAAAATCCACAGGAATACTGACGTATTTCAAGGATTTTGAGTTCAATTTGACGAAAAGATGCAAGCAAGTTGGGTACTCAGTCCGTAGGACGTGATTTAATCAGTGGTTCCTTAGGTTACTGTAAGATTATTTTTATATCAGACTGAAAAACGTTCTGCTGAAACACACTTTCCTGTTTTTTCATTTATATCAAAAACAATGCAGTCCATCCGGCATTTTCCGTCGGCCAAATCAAATCTGACAGGCATTTTATCCTTAAATTTTGCTATGGCAAGTTCCTTTTTAACTCCGAGAACAGACTCTATCGTGCCGGTCATTCCGACATCGGTTATATATCCGGTGCCGTTATCAAGAACGGTTTCGTCTGCCGTCTGAACGTGGGTATGAGTTCCGAAAACAGCGGAAACTTTTCCGTTCAAATAAAATCCGAGCGCTCTTTTTTCTGCTGTGGCTTCTGCATGAAAATCAACGATCCTGATCTTGTACTGCTCTGTTTCGGCGAGTATTCCGTCAATCTTCTTAAACGGACAATCGAGAGGTTCAAGATACATCGTACCCATAAGGTTAATAACGCATACTCTGTATTTAAGCATATCGATAACCGTATAGCCTCTTCCGGGAGTTGTTCCTTCTGGATAGTTTGCAGGACGTATCAGCTCATGACATTCATCGTAATACTCATAGCTTTCCTTCCGTCTGAAAGCATGATTTCCCGATGTTATAACATCGACTCCGCCGTCGAAAATCTGCTTCGCCGAAGCCGGAGTAATTCCGTTTCCGTCCGAAGAATTCTCACCGTTTGCTATCACAAAATCGATATTGTTCTCTCTCTTAAATGCCGGAAGAACCTTCATAAGATACTTGCAGCCTACCGATCCCACTACATCACCAATACAGACAACCCTCATTTTTTTACCCCGATTCAGAATTTAATCATTGACATAAATGCACAATACCATAATAGTATACACCCATTTTAAAAAAATGTCCAGCACAAAAATCAGCAGCGGTAAAATGTTCAACAAACATCTTACCGCTGATTCTTAGGGTTTATTCAGTGTACTATATGAAAAATAATTGCAATGACAAAATTACTTAACGCTGTAGAGGATCTGACCGTAGGAAGCATAAGGCCAAGCCTTTGCGTCCATGGACATTTCCATCTCATCAGCAACTACTCTTGCCTCCTGCATTGCAGGGAAAATCTCATCGGCATAGTAGTTAGCAAGCTCCTTGATATCATTGATATCGCATGTCTTGATGAGGAGAGAATCGAGCTTATCAATTCTCTTTGAGAAGCAGAGCTGAAGCTTTGAAAGCTTTGTAGCGAGGTCAACCTCAAGCTCAGCCGTGATATCGGCGGAGAGAGCCTTCTTAGCGCTTGCTGTGTCAACAAGCTCCTTAACAAACTTCGAAACAGCAGGAATAATATCCTTCTTAGCCATATCGATCATTGTAAGAGCCTCAATGTTGATGATCTTTGAGTAGTTCTCAAGAAGAATCTCATAACGAGCGTGAAGCTCGGCTGTCGTGAAGATCTTGTGCTTCTTGAAGAGAGTTTCGTTCTTCTCGTCAATGTAATGAGCAACAGCGGCAGGTGTTGTGCGGAGGTTAAGAAGACCTCTGCTCTCAGCCTCTGTGATCCACTCCGGAGCATAGTTGTTGCCGTTGAATACAATTCTCTTGTGCTCTGTGTATGTTCTCTTGATAAGCTCAACAACTGCTGCATCGAAATCTTCAGCCTTTTCAAGCTCATCAGCAAACTGTGAAAGTTCCTCTGCAACCATTGTGTTAAGCATGATGTTCGGGCAGGAGATGTTCTCGCTTGAACCGAGCATACGGAACTCGAACTTGTTGCCTGTGAAAGCGAAAGGCGAAGTACGGTTACGGTCTGTTGTATCCTTCTTGAAGTCTGCGAGAACTTCAACGCCTGTCTCGAGCTTCTCGTCGGAATTTGAATTGTAATCCTTACCTGTAACGAATGCTTCGAGAACGCCCTCAAGGTCTGTACCAAGGAACATTGAAACGATTGCCGGAGGTGCCTCGTTAGCGCCGAGTCTGTGGTCGTTGCCTGCGGAAGCTGCGGAAATTCTGAGAAGATCCTGATACTCGTCAACAGCCTTGATTACTGCAACGAGGAAAAGAAGGAACTGATGATCGTTGAACGGATCCTTACCAGGATTGAGAAGGTTCTTTCCTGTGTTTGTGCTGATCGACCAGTTGTTGTGCTTACCGCTTCCGTTTACGCCTGCGAACGGCTTCTCATGAAGGAGACACTCCATACCGTGACGGTTAGCGATTCTCTTCATCATTTCCATTGTGAGCTGGTTGTGGTCTGTTGCAAGGTTTGTTGTCGTAAAGATAGGAGCAAGCTCGTGCTGTGCAGGAGCAACCTCGTTGTGCTTTGTCTTAGCATAGATACCGAGCTTCCAGAGCTCCTCGTCGAGATCCTTCATGTAAGCGGAAACCTTATCCTTGATCTTACCGAAGTAATGATCCTCAAGCTCCTGACCCTTTGGCGCACGTGCGCCGAAAAGTGTTCTGCCTGTGTATGTAAGGTCTTTTCTGGAGTCAAACATTGCCTTGTCGATAAGGAAGTATTCCTGCTCCGGACCAACCGTTGTGATAACTCTCGTTGTTTCCTCGTCACCGAAGAGTCTGAGAACTCTTACAGCCTCGTTGCTGATAGCTTCCATTGAACGGAGAAGCGGAGTTTTCTTGTCGAGAACATCGCCTGTGTATGAACAGAAAGCTGTCGGGATACAGAGTGAACCGTCTTTAATGAACGCATAAGATGTCGGATCCCATGTTGTATATCCGCGAGCCTCAAATGTTGCACGGATACCGCCGGACGGGAAGCTTGATGCGTCAGGCTCACCCTTGATGAGTTCCTTGCCGCTGAACTCCATGATAACCGTACCGTCATCGTTAGGGTTGATAAAGCTGTCATGCTTCTCTGCGGTAACGCCTGTCATAGGCTGGAACCAGTGTGTATAATGAGTACAGCCGTTCTCAACTGCCCAATCCTTCATAGCGTTGGCTACGATATTCGCAACGTTGATATCAAGCGGCTGACCGTCCTTAATTGTCTTCTTAAGAGCTTTGTATGTTTGTTTTGGAAGTCTTTCCTTCATAGTTTTTTCATCAAAAACAAGGCTACCGAATAACTCAGGTACATTTGACATAATAATCTTTCCTCCAAAAAATATATTGTTCATAAAATAACAAAAAGACGCTGAGGACTTTTTACGTCCACAGCGCCTTTGCTGTTGATTACAATTGAAATTATATACCAAACTTCAAAATAAGTCAATAGTAAAAATTGACCAAACATCGGGAATATTGAAAAAAATTTAAATATAATCTGCTATTTTCCTTCAATTCCGAATTTATTCCTGACATACTTTAGGCAACACCGCACAAAGACCGCCTAACGGTACCCCAAGGGCACTTCCTTCGGGCGTCTTATGCACTCTGCCGAAAAATCTGACTACGCATCTTCGGCACAATCTTTGTGCGGTATTGACTTTATTTTCCGAGGTGAGGATGAATTCCCGGTCTGTTTTGGTTCGGTTCTGCTTATACTAAATTTCAATAAAACACTTTAAATCTTTTCGGTCTAATTTCTGCAATACTGCGTCATCGCTGCAAGACAAACGACAGCCTGCCTGCGAGCTCTTCCTTGTCTTGCAAAAATTATCCTCGAAAATCTTTTAAAGGTTTTAATTGAAAATTAGTATTAATCTTCTGCAATAATATATACTATGCCAATTCCGAAATTATTCCACTGTTATGAAAATTCAAACTTATTCTTTTTTATCAAATAACCATGGCTTCTAACCCGAAAACACAAAAATACCACAGCCCGAATCTGCATTAACGCAAATCCAAGGCTATGGTATTTTACTTTTCAACATTTTTTCCGATTCATGTGGAAAACCTTCCGCATGAAATCAGGACAATATTAATAAATGCTCTCTACGATCTCGCCCTCTGCGGCAATCTTAACATCAGAAAGAATCTTTGTAACATAAGATTCAAACGCCGTACTTCCGAGTGTGCCGTTAATCAGAACGGGGCACTTTCTGTTTTCACCTTCAAAATACTCAGCCGTGCCTGTTGTGCCGTCGCTGAATTCATAGGTTACTTTGAGAACAGTTTTCTTATCGCTGGGTATGTCGTTTATACCGCTTCTCTGAGCGGATGTAAGATTCTGATAGAAAGCGCTGAAGCTTGCTTCGCTTACGTCCTTGCCGTTGCATTTAACGGTAGTTGTTGTACGCTCAACGTCCGTATCGTTATCATCGTCGTGAGAGGTTTCGGTCGTTCTTTTAAGCTCAAATTCATATTTCTCGCCGTCTGCCTCAACAGTCACTTTATCGACCTTGCTGTAGCTCGGACTCATAACAGCGGACGGAATAAGCTGATCGTAGGTGTAGTTTACCCACGGAATAGCTGTTGCGTCCATTTTATAAATAATACCGTCGCTGAGCAGATAAAGCTTGTTCTCCTCATCCGGCTTTGTAGCCTTGTAGCTTACGGAGAGATCGGGATACTCAGCCTCAACCGTAGCATAAGGGTCATCAAGACCGTATTCCTTGATCTTGTCGTCGTCTACATTAACGGCAACAACCTCTTCCGCTGTGAGATTTCTCACTGCATTTACCATATACGTTACAGTTTCTTCGTTTGCAATAGTCTGATCCGGCGAAGTTATGACATAGCTTTCCGAGAAAGCTTCTTTATCGGAGTACTCCAGAACTACTTCTTCACCGTCAAAAATACTTCCTCCGAACACCATTTTTGAGAAAACATTTCCGCTGTCGTCCTTAGCCGCAAATCCTATCTCTGTCGTGAGCATACCCATTGCGCCGATAAGGAAACCGTCAACGGAATCCGACTCAACGAGATAAACATTATCGTCACCGTCGATCATAAGGTACGCACCCTGATTGTCGGGGGCATCATCACCGACACGGATAGTTACGGCCTCGCCGTTTGTATAAGAAACCTTTACGACAGCTCTTGGATCGTCGAAGCCGAAATCGGATTTTGCTGAACCGTCGTTTACAATTTTGGTAGCCGTAACGCTCGCTGCATCATTAGCCAGAGTATCGGGAGAACCCGTGAGAAGCTCCATATCCTCATAGCCTACGAGAGTGTATACGGTTGCATCAGTGTAGGTTGAAGTCGTTCCGTCGTCGTTATCCGATTCATAAGTCGGAGTTTCGGACAGAAGCGTATATTTTCCTGTTTCGTTCTCGACCTCTATCTGCTTGATTTCGGCAGGGATATGACCTACGAGGTGGTAGTGATCCTCAGTCAATAATTCGGTGCTTGAATCGTTGTCCGAATCACTGTCCGTCTTCGTGGGAACAAGGAAATGAACGGCGAGGAAAGCACCTACAATCACAACGACAGCCAATATAGATATGATCAATGTTTTAGTAGTTTTTTTCATAAAGCTTACCTCACATCACATATTGCGTCGTCTGATGAATATTACAATACCCGCAATAAGAACTCCGAGCGGAATAACAATTACAAACAAAGCGTAGAGAACGTTCATCTGTGCGGTTGTAATTCCAAGCTCCTCGTTAAGAAGCGATTTTGACTCGATCGTTATACCGACATCGCCTCTGTCAGACAAAGTATTCATGAGGGATATAATATAGCTTGAATTGCCGTAAACGCTTGACTCAAGCATTGTTTCGCTCATTGAAACGCTTGAACCGATAACGACAATATTCGAGGACTTTGTTTCGGTCGAGCTTTCATCTGTATCAGTATCGGAATCGTTGTTTACTGTCGTGCTCTTTGTTGCGATAGCACCGATGTTAAGATTCGGCTTGGATTCGGTTACTGTATCCTCCTCAGCCTCGTCCGGAGAATCAGTAATATAGATCACCTCACTCTGATCGGAGAATGTGAAAAGTGACTGAGCCTTGCTGCTGTCGAGAATATCAACCGGACGTGCGTATCCGCCTACAACGCAGAACGGAAGGTCGCCCTTCTTCATATTTGCGGTATAGGTAGTATCTGCATACTGTGCCGCATAGATAAGGTATCCGTAAGCCTGACCGATATAGTTTGTGTCATTTTCAACAGCAATACCGTCGTCTACGGAAATTCCCCATTCCTCAACCAGGCTGTCTATATTCGGGAACGGAGTGAATACACGGGCAGGAAGATATAACAGTTCCTTGCCGTAATCGCCGTTGTTATAGAGGAAATCTGATATGCTGTCGACGAAAGCGGTATCAAGATCTACTGCAGGCGCAAAAAGAACAAGGAATTTTGTATCCTCAGGAATAGCATTCATAGCAGGAGAAATCTCTTCGGTTTCAAATCCGTTCTTCTCGAGATAAGATTTGAAGTAGGAGTAATCCTCACCGTTGATATCACTGATAAACGTAACCTTCGGCTTATCATCGAGAGTGACATTCAGGATAGCAGAAGTTACGACCTCTTCGAGATTTGAACCTGCAATATAGTAATTGTAGTTGTAGTCCATTTCAACATCAAGATAATCCTGACTTGTGAGATATCTGTAGTCAGTCTCGCCCTGAACTATGATAGCGTAGTTAGCAAGGTTCTCATCAGGATAATTATTTACAAATGTCGGGTTTGACGCAAGGTCTACATACTTAAGAGTAATTCTGTCCGACTTATTTTCATACTCATGAAGAAGGGTATTAGACTGAATATAGTACTCTCCGCCGTCCTTGAAGTCCTTTTCATCCGCAAGAACAATGAGAGTGATATCCTCGTCAAGAGTCGGAATATATTCGAGAGTGTCCTCAGTAAGGTTGAAGTTGTCCGAACCTGTCGTATCGATAACGAGCGAAGGAATCTTTTCAACGAGAGTTGAAGCGATCAGATTCAGAAAAACTACCGCAACTATAAAAAGAACTACAAGAACTATCGAGAACCAGCCTCTTCTGAAAGCTCTTGCCTTGAGAGAACGTCTGTCCTTTTTGATAGCTTTCTTCTCTTCCTTAGCCTTCTGTTTTTTGCTGTCGGTCTTCTTGTCGGATTTTTTCTCATCCTTTTCCGATTTCTTTTCCGAGTTTTTCTCGTCCTTTTCGGACTTGTTTTCCGACTCTGCTTTGCTCTGATCAACCTTCTCCCCGTTTTCGACCGAAGAGTCTTTCTTTTCAAGCTCAGCTTCGTCTTTAGCTTTCTTTTCTTTCTCACTCATAGCCGTACACCTCCTTAGCTCCAACGCTTCTTTTCAATTACACGCACGGTCAAAAATACGAACAATGCAATAACCGAAAGGAAGAACACCAAGTCAGCAAGGCTGAGCAAGCCGACCGTAAAATTCTGATAATGTGAAAGGAATGAAATCTTATTTATAATTGTTGAAATAAAAGAAATATTTATTGCCGAAGCAACGTTATCCATAAGATAGATGAAAAGACCTACCGCAAAGCCCGAAATAGCGGCAATCATCTGACTTTCCGTCAGAGACGAAAGGAAGAGATTAATTGCGATAAGAGCCGCACCAAGAATGAACAGTCCGAAGAAATTACAGAGGATAACTGCCCAATGCGGAGTTACGAAGAACGAAAGTACAAATCCGAAGATTATATAAATCGCCAGACATACAAGATAGAGAATGCATGCCGAGAAAAACTTTCCGAGAACGATGCCCAGAATGCTGACAGGAGATGTAAGAAGAGCCTGGTCAGTTTTAAGTCTTTTCTCATCGCTCATCAGTCTCATACACATAATCGGCGTGAGCAATACCGTTACCAAAAACATATTTGAGAATACATAAGTAAGGTTCGATGTATCATTGCCAAGGCAAACTACGGAGAAAAAGAGTCCCGAGAAAAACAGGAAAATCGCCATAACAACATAAGCCACCGGAGAGCAGAAAAAGGAATACAGCTCTCTTTTGATGATAGCACCCATTATTTTTTACCTCCCTGTTTACTTGAATAAGTTGTATCTGTAGTAAGCTTAAGGAATACCTCTTCGAGCGAAAGATCTGCACTCTGGAGAAGCAATATCGGCCATTTCTCTTCGGCAAGCTTGAAGAAGAGACTTGAACGGATATCACAGTCCTCATCGACTTCAATGATATATTCGTATACTCCGTCAGAAACCTCACGCTCCGTCTTGACGTTCTTAACGTTCTTTATGTTTGAGATCGTGCTGATAACGCTTGATTTCGGTCCCTCCACCTGAACGAGAAGTCTGTTTGACTTAACCAGAGTTTTTGAAAGACCCTCAGTCGTTTCGTCGGCAACCACTTTTCCGTTGCTGATAATTACGACTCTGTCGCAGATCGCCTGAACCTCCGAGAGGATATGAGATGAAAGAATAACGGTGTGCTTCTTTCCCAGACTTTTCACGAGATTTCTTATTTCTATGATCTGCTTAGGGTCAAGACCTACCGTAGGCTCATCGAGGATCAGAACCGGAGGATTTCCGAGAAGCGCCTGCGCAAGACCGACACGCTGTTTATAACCTTTTGAAAGGTTCTTGATAACACGGTTCGTCACCGAACTGATTTTAACAAGCCGGCAAACCTCCTCGATATGCTCTTCCTTATCAAGCTTTACCTTTTTAAGGTCAAACATAAACTCAAGATACTTCTGAACCGTCATATCCACATAAAGCGGCGGAATTTCGGGCAAATATCCGATTTTGCTTTTTACTCCCTTCGGGTCGTCCAAAATCTCACATCCGTCGACTGTAACCGTACCGCTCGACGATGACAGGTAGCCTGTAATGATGTTCATTGTCGTAGACTTTCCTGCGCCGTTAGGTCCGAGAAAACCGAGGATTTCTCCGCTGTTAACGGTGAAGCTGACATTATCCACGGCTTTTTTATCGCCGTAGCATTTTGTTATATTTTTTACTTCTACCATCTGTTTCACTCCTTGTTAATTTTTAGTCTAACGTTTTTATTATCTAATAAAAATATTAAAAAATCATGAACACTCATGGTATATAACGTGAAAACTTTTTTCATTTCACATTATGTACATTTGAAATCACTGTTCACAACTTAAGCAAAATTCCGCAATACGGAATTTTGAATGGCAATATA
>CAMHNT010000019.1 GCA_946186535.1 uncultured Clostridia bacterium | reverse complement strand
GAAAGTGCAGGTGTCTGCAAATGTACGCAATTATTGAAACAGGCGGTAAGCAGTACAAGGTTGAAGAGGGTAACGTAATCTTCGTTGAGAAGCTTAACGCTGAAGCAGAGGAAACAGTAAACTTTGATGTAGTAGCAGTAGGTACACAGGGCGAGTTCATCACAGGTGATCCTTATGTTACTAAGGCTTCCGTAACAGGTAAGGTTCTCAAGAACGGTAAGGGCAAGAAGATCACAGTTTCTACTTACAAGCCGAAGAAGGGTGAGAAGAGAAAGATGGGTCACAGACAGCCATATACTAAGGTTGAGATTGTTACAGTATCTATCGCATAATGACTGAGGTGGATTTCTACACCGCAAAAAACGGAGAGCTTCTCGGTTTTCATGTCCACGGCCACTCGGGTTATGCCGAAGAGGGTGAGGATATTGTATGCGCCGCAATAAGCTCGGCTGTATATATGGTTATCAATACGGTAACCGATATAATGCATATTGACGCAGAGGTCGAGGTTGAAGATGGCGACGCGGTGTTCAGAATTTTATCGAAGCACGCAGCGGCTTGCAGAGATATTCTGCAGGGATTAAAGCTGCATTTGCTCTCTCTTGAGGAGCAGTACAGTAATTTTATTATCGTAAAATATACGGAGGTGTAAATATCATGGTAAAGGTTAACATTCAGCTTTTTGCTCATAAAAAAGGTATGGGTTCCACAAAGAACGGTCGTGATTCCGAGTCAAAGCGTCTTGGCGTAAAGCGTGCTGACGGTCAGTTCGTTCTCGCAGGCAACATTCTCGTTAAGCAGCGTGGAACACACATTCATCCGGGTGAGAATGTAGGTCGTGGCTCCGACGATACATTGTTCGCTAAGGCTGACGGCATTGTACGTTTCGAGCGTCTCGGCCGTGACCGTAAGAAGGTTTCTGTTTATCCTGAGCAGTAATCTTTGATTTTTGAGATTTAAAAGCTTATAAAAAGATGATTAGGAGCGATAGGTTTATCGCTCCTTTTTGTTATATCGGTATAGGGGGGACGGAGAATGGGAGTCAGGAAAAAAGGCAGAAGAAAAATAGTCTGCGGCGGCAGAAATTATGTCTGGTATGTTTCAGAAGACTATGACAGTGCATTAATGCTTTTGCATATTTGCTCTGAGGATAAAAAGCTTGTGCTTGTTTATCCTTTGTCGTCAAATTATGTTGTAAGTATGGGACGGGTTTTTCAGGGGCATGAAACGCACGTTTGGGAAAGAATGTTTTTGCCTTTGGAGTCTGCCGAATATATTACCCCGAAATTTGTGGCGGAATTAATCGATTGGGCTGAGGGAGAGCCTAATGCTTCGTATCTTGACGGCAGGGATAAAATCGTGTATACGGATTGGAGAGGATATGCTTTCGATCTGAAAGGCAACAAGGTTTATACGATGATGTATTAAATGGTATATGTTTTAGAATAGCGGGGAGGTATTATAAAATGAAAAGCGAAAACAAGCAATCTGGCAATGCGCTTAGGTTAGGTGTCGGAATTATGATAGGGATTTTAGGCTTAAACCTGGGACTCTATTTTCTTGCAGTTGTGGGAATTGTTATGGCGGTATCGGGGATACGCGGGCTTAAGAATAATAACGATAAAGCTGAGGATAGAAATATTGTGAGCGGCGTCAACAGGACTATGCCGGATAACAATACTTATGTCCGTTCGGCGGAAAGCTACGGTTATAAACATAAAAGCTCAAATGAAGGCTTTAAAGACAAGGCGGACAGTCCGAATGAGTGTCCCGTTTGCAAGGAAATTTCCGCAAACGGATACTGCATCAAATGCGGTTACAGATTTAGATAAGGCTTGACGAAAGCTTCAGATGAGTGTTACAATAGGCTTGTTGTATTTAAAGAAAGATAGTTCCTCAGAGCACGGCAATACGCTTCGCTGTTGCCGTGATTGCTGTATGAGATAGTTATTTTGATTATTTATTAAATTTATGTTTTTCCTTATTATAGTTTTTTTATTTCGCTGAGGTTGGTTTATTCCTCTGATTAACCTCTTTCTGTCAGCGACCAAAAGCTCTGCCTTTGGAAACCGCAGGCGCCCGTAGGAAGTACCCTTGGGGTACCTTTGAAAAGGCTTGAGCGAAACTTTTACCGAGCTTCACCGAAAGTTATTGAAAAAGAAAGGAAGTGCTCCTAATGTTCGTAGATGTAGCCAAAATAAAAATCAAAGCAGGTGACGGCGGTGACGGAAGCGTTGCTTTTCACCGTGAAAAATATGTCGCTTCCGGAGGTCCCGACGGCGGTGACGGCGGACGAGGCGGAAACATAGTTTTCAAAGCCGACGACAATTTAAGTACGCTTGCGGATTTCAGATATAAAAGAAAATATGCCGCTCCGAAGGGTGAAAACGGACGGGGCGGAAGATGTAACGGAAAAAAGGCGGATGATCTTGTTATCCGTGTTCCGAGAGGAACGGTTATCAAGGACGCCGAAACAGGCAGAATTTTAGCCGATATTTCTTCCGATGAGCCTGTTGTCGTTGCAAAAGGCGGAAAGGGCGGCTGGGGCAATATCCATTTTGCAACACCGACCCGTCAGACTCCGAGATTTGCAAAACCCGGCATGCCGGGCGAGCAGTTTGACGTTCAGCTCGAGCTTAAGCTTCTGGCGGACGTCGGACTTGTAGGTTATCCGAATGTCGGAAAAAGTACGCTTGTGTCCGTGGTGAGCGAGGCAAAGCCGATTATTGCGAATTATCATTTTACTACTATTACGCCTGTTCTGGGAGTGGTTCGTCTCGGCGAGGGAGAATCGTTCGTTATGGCGGATATCCCCGGACTTATCGAGGGTGCGTGGGAAGGCGTCGGATTGGGACATCAGTTCCTAAGACACGTTGAACGCTGTCGTATGCTTGTTCATATTGTTGACATTGCGGGCAGTGAGGGAAGAGATCCGAAGGAGGATTTCAAAACAATAAACAGCGAGCTTGAAAAGTTTAATTCAGACCTTGCTCACCGTCCGATGATCGTTGCGGGAAACAAATGCGACCTTGCGACCGATGAGCAGATCGAGGATTTCAAAAACTTCGTTGAGGAGCAGGGTCACAAGTTTTTCCCGATAATGGCGGCTATTCGCTATGACGTTGATCCGCTTCTGAACTGTATCCGTGAGGAGCTTTCGAAGCTTCCGCCGATTTCACGTTTTGAGGCTGAGCCGCTTCCTGCCGTTGAGGTTGACAAGTCTAAGAAAAACGAGGTTAAGATTACTAACCATGACGGTGTTTACTTCGTTGAGGGCGAGTGGCTCATAAGAATTATGAACTCCGTGAACTTTGACGATTACGAATCTCTCCAGTATTTCCAGAGGGTGCTTCTTAATGCAGGTGTTATCGATGCGCTTTATGAAGCAGGAGTTCAGGAGGGCGACACCGTTTCGATTTATGATTTTGAATTTGATTTTGTTGACTGATAGGGTGAGAGAATGCGTTTACTTGACAGAAATGTAAATTTGAATGAGCTGAGTCCGTTGACGCTTGCCTTTATCGGTGACGGAGTTTACGATTTGTTTGTGAGGGAAAGGCTTGTGTGCGAGGCGAACCGACCTGTCGGCGCTCTGAACAGTGAGAAGATAAAGACTGTCTGCTGTAAGGCTCAGGCGAAAATTGCAAAGGAGCTTCTGCCGATTCTGACGGAGGAGGAAACGAGCGTTTTCAAGCGTGGGAAAAATGCTCATGCGATGACTGTTCCGAAGAATTCAAAGCGGAGTGACTATCATGCCGCCACGGGACTTGAGGCTCTTTTCGGTTATCTTTATCTTAAGGGAAGCGTTGACAGACTGAGAGAGCTGTTTGAGATAATCGAGAAGGTTGATCTCGACGGCGAAAACAAAGGAGAGAACGTATAATGACAGATATGGAACAATTCAGATACACATTGGAGCATGAGATACTGCCGAATATGTTCTATAAAAACAAGAGTGATATGTTCAATGCCATTCTTGACAAGGGCGGCAAATTTTTCAGTGATTTATATCTGATTTACGGACCGGTGACGGATATTGTATACACGGAAAATGATTTCAAAATTTCCGCAAAAAGATGTATGTCCGACAATAAAATGCTGTATTTTCTCGTGGTTGATATGCCCGAGCCGACAATGCCGCTTCTCTGTCAGCGTGTGTATTTCTGCTGTGAGGTTGAATCTGAGATTGTAAGATATTATACATCGGAACTTGGTGAAAACGGTTCTTACCTTATGTGTTCGTGGAATAAACATCATATTCATACTAACTATGATACAGCACCGGAGGACGAGGAACAGGAGTTCCGGAGAATCGGAAACATTTTCCTTAAGTATGTTTTGAACAATAAAAAATCTAATAAAAATGAGTGATATAAATGAATGTACGTTATCTTGATTCCCTGCCGGCACAGCCCAATATATATAATGTAGATCTTGGCATGGGGGAAAGAGTAGTTTTTACTGCGAAGATGAAAATGTTCGGGACAGAAATAGGCGAGCTTCTTGGAACAGGTTCCAATTTGAAATTCACACTTACCAATAAGAGGTTGTTTGCGGAAAATCCATACGGTGTATGGACTGCCGATCTCTATGATGATGTTGTAAGCTTCGTGCTCGAAGACAGAAGCGTTCTGTTTATAAAAAACGTATTTTTTCTCGTTATGCTTAACAAGGTGATATTTTTCGCAGACGGAGCAAGGAGACTGAGCGGATTTCAGTTTTATTTCAATAAGCATGATACCGAACGGCTCAATCTTATCATAAAAGGTATTATTTAAGTTCTATAATACGAAAAGATATTCGACAGCGGTATCCTATATTTTTGTTATGCCGTTTCGGGTTTCGTATCTGACTTCGTTTCGAAGCAGCAGAAGAGCCGTGAGATTCGGAATTGCCATTAGCGCATTGAAGATATCCGCCATAGTCCACATCATGTCGATTGATATCATGGGCGCAATCACAAGCATAGCAACGTAGAACACTCTGTAAATTGTGATTGATTTTAAGCCGAAGAGATATTCGGCGCATCTTTCACCGTAGAACGACCAGCCGAGAATGGTCGAAAATGCAAATGTCACAAGCCCGAAAACGAGTATAGGCTTTCCTATGTAAGGTATCTGACGGAATACCGTATAGGTCAGTTCGCTTCCGGAAAGCTGAGATATATCTATATTGTCGTTTTTTATAATACTGCTGACGATTACCAATCCTGTCACCATGCACAGAACAACGGTATCCCAAAAGGTTCCCGTTGAGGAGATGAGTGCCTGTCTGACAGGATTTTTGCATTTTGCCGCAGCGGAGATCATGGGAGATGATCCTATTCCGGATTCGTTTGAGAAAAGACCTCTCGATATTCCGTATCTGACCGCCGCTCCGACGCTGTAGCCTGTAAGTCCCCCGGCTGCCGAGGTCTTTGTGAATGCAGAGCTTACTATAACCTTAAATGTTTCAGGAAGAACATCAAAATTGTAAATCAATATAATTATATTACCAAATATATACAATCCTGCCATAACAGGCACGAGCATTTCACACACTTTTGATATTGACTTTACGCCGCCGAATATTACTGCACAGACTATTATTGCACTGATTATACCTACTAATAACGGTATTGCCGGAAAATTTCTGCCCGGCACAGCAACAAAATAGTTTTTTCCATTCGGTATTGCGGTGGTGAGTGTTTCCGAAATCGCATTTATCTGAACGCCGCAGCCGATCCCTATTGATGAAAGCATTGTACAGACCGCAAACATTTTCGCAAGTCCTCTTAAATGCAGTCGACTTTCAAGAATATACATAGCACCGCCGCAGAGTCTCCCGTCCTCGGTTTTAATCCGGTATTTCACAGCCAGAAGAGATTCCGCATATTTTGTGGCGATTCCGAAAATTCCCGTCACCCAGCACCAGAATACCGCACCCGCGCCGCCGAGAGCGACAGCGGTTCCGAGTCCGATGATATTTCCGGTTCCTATTGTTGATGCGAGGGCAGTTGTGAGAGCCTGAAACGGACTGATGTCTCCCTCGGCGGAAATGTCTTTTGTGACGGAAAGCTTTATTGCCCTGAATGTATGACGCTGTATTATACCTGTTTTGGCTGTCATGATCAGGTGTGTTCCCGAAAGCAGAATTATCATCGGAATCCCCCACAGCAGACCGCCGAGAAATTTTAAAAAATCTTCCAAAATCATACCTCCCCGATTTTAAACGGTTCTTTTAATACATATATAATGAAAAGGGAAGAGATATATTCGAAAATGGTTACATTACGTTCAAAATATTTACGAAAGTTTAACTTTATATCGGAATGCGGTTTAAATTATATTTGAAAACAAAGAATTGAAATTCACCTAAAATTCGCATAAATCCGTCTGAATTAACAAAAAAATTAAATATCTGTGATAAAACGTGTGTTTTTCTTGGGGACGTTTGTGATATTTGCACAAAAGAGCATAGAAAAATTTTAGAAATTCAAATTAAAAAAACTATTGGAATTTTCCTCTGAGTGTTATATAATTTAAGTGTGTAGAACTATCTGCTCACAGATAGTTGCGGTTCTGAGCATGAGGAGCTTGGAACGGGGTTAATCATATTTTAGAAAGGGTGTTTAGCAATGAAAGCTCACAGCAGTTACTTTCGGCAGAAAAACTCTAAACAGGGCTTAGCGTTGTCAACGGCAATGGCGATTTGTATCGTTTTGGCTTTACTTGTTGCCGTTCTTGTTTCAATGGCGTCGCTCAACATAACGACGACTCAGTCAACGGTAAGCCAGCGTGAAGCCTACATTCAGGCTAAGAGTGCACTTGCATTTGCCGAATCGTACTATTCGACTCACACGGATAAGATTCCGGGTAACGGAGAAGGCGCAACTACCGGTGATGGACTGATTGTATTTAATACAAGCAACATTTCCGACGGTGCGTCGGTTTACATTATCGGCGACGATCTGAATCCGGATATTATCGATCCTGACACGGTTCAGCGTTACAAGGACGAGGCGGTTGATACCTATGTTGAGGTAACAAATACGGCTTCGGTTCTTGATCTTACCGCTTACTGCAAATACGGTAACGGAAGCGCATACAAACTGTCAAGGGAATTTAAATTCCGCAGCAGCAACGAGGCTCGCCCGAACGCTTTTACGGGTAATATCGTATACAAGCCTACGAGCGACACGCGTTATCTGCGAATTCACGTAAGAACAAACCCTGCATTCGGCGATCAGCCGTTCCTTTATGCATGGTATACAACAGTAAATAACGGTACAGGCGAGGTTAAAGGTAAGTCGTCTATCGTAAACAAGATGTCGGAAGATACAAACTATGCGACTGTATCGAACGGCGCATGGAGCCTCGCTATTGACCCTGATACAGGAAAAGCGGAAGGTCCTACAGGCGCTTGTACGATGACCTACGAAGGAAATTCGTGGTATGTAACGGAACTGAAGTTTTCTACAAACCAGAACGTCAACTTCGTAAATGCCATTGTTGCAAGACGAGGCGCTGTACGTAGCGAGGGCAATAACGCTCAGTCATGGGAGTTCTTCGGTATTCCTGTTCCTGACCAGAGAACAACCGGTGAGGCGAACGGACTTGACGTTTATATTACACTTAACCAGTCTTCTCTTCTTGATATGCGTAACAGCGGTTCGAATGATGAGTTTACGAAGAAATTCGAATCAATGTCGGGTTCCGGCGAAGAGCAGATCAAAAACTTTGTTCAGTTCTGCAGCAGCTGGTACACGGTATATACAAAGAAAGAAACAGCAACAATCCATTACAGAGAAGCAAATGTATATGACAACTCTTCGGGACTCGGCGGCAGCTTCGCTTATGAAGGCTACGGCTGGTGGAGAATTACTTCCAACAACCTGAGTGATTCCGTTGAAATCAACGGAAAATCATTCCGCTACGATCAGGGCGCAATAATAAGCGAGAACGAGTACGGAAAAGAACGCGTGATGGAACTTTATGTTGTTCGAAACGGGGACGATTACGCAACTTTCGGAAGCGAGTCTGAAGCAAACAACCAGCTCAGTGCGTGGGGCGATACAAAAGCGGGCGACTATATTACGGTTAACGTTAAGTCGAACAGTCAGCCTGTCAACGATACGGTTGAAACAAAGATCACCTACAACTCCGAGTGGATAGAGTCGGGCAGCGAAATGCCGACTCCCGACAACACCTCTTCGACTCCAAACAGCTCCGGAAACGGAAATGAAGTTGCTTACGGCAACGAAGAGCTTCAGGTTCAGAAGCTTGCGTCAACAGCTGTTCAGCCGAGCGGCGTAAGCACGGAATATGCGGTTATCGGTTTCCCGAACAATTGGGGACGTGACGCAGATGACGGCGACAACTGCTATGATTATCTGCACGGTGATATTCTTGACTCACTTGGCAATTTCGAATACTCAAGAACTTATACAAATCTTACTATGGGTTCATATTCGTTTAAAGTAATCGAGATGCAGAAGAGCTCGGGTCTCATTAAAGATGATTCCATAGGGTTCGACGGATGGAAAAAGGCTTACGGAAACGGAACTGGAGATTATGTGGTTAACGTTTCAAAGGCAGGAAACAATATTATTATAAAATTCAACAGCCAGACAAACACCGTTACCGCTTATGAAGAAGATCCGGACGGCGGCGGAGGCGGCAACAATCCTTATGTAATTGCAGGCTGGATGAATGACTTCGGACGCAGCAAAGACGGATATACAAATACTACGAACGTTTATGAACTTACCGATGATATGACATACTCCGGCGGTGCTTATACATACACTTCGGGAATCCTCAACAGCGGTAAGAATTATACCTTTAAGATTCTTGAAAAGCTTGCGACTTCAGGTTCTATTTCGGAGAAACACGGTTGGGATGAAGGACACGCTTACGGCGGTTCCGGCGCAAACGGTGACGCTGACGGAAACTTTGTTCTTCATATGGACAACGATTCCGAAGGAAATGTTATCAGCTACTATGTTGATATTTCATTTGACGTTGCAAACAAGTCGATCAACGTTCTCTATCATATCATGGGAAGCAGCGCAGATGATACCTATTATCTGGTAGGTACATTCAACAACTGGGCTGATCACAAGTATGATAAGGCTTTGGCTTATCCTCTCACTATGACAGGAAAAGACGCTGAAGGTCATCCGGTATATACTTTGAAGATTACCGATACTTTTGAGGCAGGTCAGCTTTACGAGTTCAAGGTAATCAGCTCGCGCTCTCAGCTTACTGAGCCTGATTCGGAAGGAAAAACGATTGACTATGAGTACTCATGGGGTGCTCCGGACGCTGCTCAGAAGACACAGGGTTCCGATAAAGTACCTTTCTCATTCACTCTGGATCAGCGCAGCAAAATTACAATTCAGTTTACTTTCAACAAAGAATATTCAACAATTACCTACACTCCTAAAGTAATTGATCCTTACGATATCGTTGGCACGGTAGACGTTGGATTCCACAACGGAGTTCTTGAAAACATAAACGATCATACAAAAACGGAGTTCACAACTCCTTGGGATCAGGTTTATGTAACATATGAAACACCGGAAAACTTCTATTGCTTCCCACTCGATATGAACGGAACGGACGTTTGGGGTAAGGTTCCTGAAGACGCTGAGTATATTTACTTCAGCAACATGCCTACGGAAAATTATGGCGATCCGGGATATGAATATACAGAGAATATTGAAAGCTCGAAGTTTGTAGGAATTACTAATCCTATATTCTTCCCGATTTCTCCTACTACAAACAGCATCGGCGTTCTCTGGTCGTTCGGTGACACAAGCGAATACAGCAAATGGACATCGATTGTAAAGAATATTACCGCAACGGAGGTAATGGCTTACACAGGCAGCAAGAACTCCTCCGGATATTACGCTTCATCTCAGAACAACTATTACGATGCTCCTATCGTTAAGGTTCTGAACATGCTCGTTACAGGAACCCCGGATGCCGGCGGAGCGTATTATGCTTATGCGGCATATCCTTATAGTGACTTTGATGTAGGCGGCGGAGTCGGTTCGGTTACTTTTGATCCGGGAAGTACCGTTACTTATCAGGGCGAAGTTTATTACTACAAGAACGTTTCTAAAGGCTACAAGGCATCTGACGGTAAAAGATATTCGTTCCTTATTATTCAGAATTCTCAGGCACCGTACAAAGGCGGTATCCTGCTTGAAAACTGTATGGCTCTTACATCCGATAAGTTCTATGGCGGAGTCAAAATTAACATGGACAACCGCGGAGGCGGTGTGTTTACATCCGATTCGAAGTACTATAACGGTGAAGATTCAGTATTCAATTACAAGGGTTATACTCCAAGCTGGTACACCTACAAGATCCCTGTTTCAACTGAACTCACTATTCAGAAGATTACAGGCGTAACCAAAAAAGACACAGATTTCCTTAACAATTCATCGAACAGATCGTTTACACCTGCAAAGGCAGGCGAAAACTACAACCAGCCGCTCTACATCTATCAGTCGGCAAGCGGTCTTGGATACTACACATATAATACTGACACAGGTAACGTAGATACAACAAAGAGCGATACGTCTTCAATCTACTTCAATGATACCGAAGGCTGGGGCGAGGTTTGGATCCATGCTTACAACGCTCTCGGAAAATCAGAGGACAAGAAGCTTGATATCGACGATTCGGATTCAGACACAAGCTATTACAAGTTTCCGTTCAGCTCGGGTGATTACTGTTACTTCGTATTCTATGATCACACAGACAATTCGGACTATACTCTTGCTTCAAAGAAGACTCCTGTTCACTACTTCACAGGTAACGAGAATGAGTCACGTCAGTATCAGATCCTTGCAGTAGGAAGAGACAGCGGTCTTACATGGTATCTCCACCCGAAGACAAAAGCCCTCTACGCATATCAGGATCTCAGAGCTGCAGTAGCTGCTACTTCGATTCCTGAGTATTATGGATACAATGCACAGACGGCTGAATATGTTGCTTCATCAGAAACATTGAAAATGACTCAGCTTGAAGCAAAGGCAAGTGCCGCAAAGGCTTATGCCGAAAGCGGTTCCTGTTCGAACAGCGGCTGCGCCGATTATTCCGATCTTGCAGCAGCAGCTATCGAATACAGCCAGGCAATATCCAACGCAAGAATCTATATCTCCGAAGAGGTTCCGGATTCAGTAAAGACAGCAGGTACGGATACATTCTATACAGGTTCCGGCGGTATTTACAGAGAGGGTGCTTATAAGGACGACATCGTTACTTATGAGACAAGATGGGTCAATGCTCTTAAGAATATATACACTGACGCTATCGGTGTATACTCCAATACTTCAAGTCAGGAGAGCGCATCCGTACTTCGTCAGAAGGCAGCGAATCTCAATGCTCTGATCAATGCACCTGAAACAGTTCTTAATCCTGACGCAGTTCAGATCATAGTTGATGATCAGAAGGGCAAGGATGCCAGCGGCAATGCTTCGGGTCTCTGGGGCAAGAGCAATATTCATCTCTACAACCGTGACGGTGCTGACTGGAGAGATATAGGATATGATCTCTATGACACAACTCAGAGCAATGAAGGCTACTATGCTTATATCTTCAAGCTTAATCTTACTACTTCAAACGTATTCCAGATAGCAAAAAGTCTTCCGGATTCAAGTGATTCAGGTGAAACTCTTGCGGCAGGAAACAGATATATCTTCCATACCGCTACCGGTACATTTGAAAAGGATACATCCGTTCATACAATTACATGTACTTACACCACAATCAAGGAAGGCGACTTCTCCGAGGCTTATCGTGAGTTTACTTCCGCTGCGGACGGTGAGGAGTTTGTAGTTTACTTCAAGAACGATACGGAAGTTATCAGTTCGGAGGCAAATTACACAATCTACGCAGGTGCTTATATGATTTCCAGCAAGACATACGTAAACTTTAATAGTGATGTTCCCGGAAAGTCAGGTATCAATCTCTTCACAGACGGCGCTAAAACATTCTTCACAACACCGGGAAGATACGGTATGTCTTCAAAGACAGGATATGATTCATCCTGGGTTGACAATATTGACAAAACTTCTTCAATGGAAGATATTGACATTATGGTTGAATCCGTTGGAAATCCGGGAGGAACACTTTCCGCTAAGACTGCTACAAACAGCACGGTTGCTTTCCGTTACGACGGACGTACCGGTCAGGATAAGCTCACTTTGGCTCAGAACATCGAGCTCAAGGGTGGTATCGTAAGCGTTGCTGCAAACAATATCGTAATTCCGAGTTCGTGGGATGTTACAATTGATGCTAAAACGATTGTTTTCCATACTGATACAATGGTAACAACACCTTCCGGAGAAACTTTCAGAGTTGCTCATGGTACATATATCTTCAATGAGTCCGCAGATTCAACGGCAAGTGCTGTGATCGAACTCTCGTCGACAGGCGGCACAGGCGGCAAGACTGACTGGCGTGATCACTACATTCTTATTGATGAAGTGGCTTCGGAGTTGAGAGGAGGAACCTACGTTGTTAAGAACTAAGCTTTTTAGAGCAAAAACAAAAAGTAAAAAAGGTTTCACACTGGTTGAAGCTATATCTGCTGTATTTGTTCTTGCGATTGTATTCGTTGGAGTTCTTAATGCGGTTGCTTTTTCGAGACAGATGGTATTCACAAACAATGCCCGTGACAAGGCGTCGGATAAGGCACAGCTCGTGGCTGATGAAGTTTTTTCAACAGCCGTGGGCTATGACCCCACAACAGGAACCGTTGCTTTGATGGACGCACTTGACAGCGTACTTAACTACGATAGTGATCCTCAGAATGCCGGTATCGGTAAAGTGAATTTCGTAGGTTCTTTTACGGATCCTTCCGATATGGATGAGAGTAAGGTGCAGATAGAATGCATAATCTCAGCTACAACTGCTGACTATACAGATGATGTAGACGGTACTGTCAGCAAGCAGAATGTTGTGGAACTAGGCTGGTCGATTAAGGTGCGTGCTTACTACAGAGAAATTGGCAACAGCGGCGATTACAGATGCGTAGACGTTTCAGCATTTGCTCCTACTAATTATATTGACGATTGATGATAATTAGTGATGATTCGTGCTTAATATATTTAGAAAGGCGGCAATAAAATGGATTTAAAAAATCTTTTTAAGAAATATGCGAAGAGAAGCAAAAAAGGTTTTACCATTGTTGAAATGGTGGCAGTTGTAGCCATTATTGCTATTGCTTCAACTGCAACGATCAGCGTTTTCATAGCAGTTCAGCAGACGGTGCAGGACACCGGAACGATCACAAGCGACCAGTTTACTACAAACCAGATTGAAAGATTCATTCGAAATGAACTTCAGGTTGCTTCCAACGTGGATGTTTACGATCTTGTCGGTGGTTATCCTGCTGATTCTGCCGGTTCATATACTCCAAAAGAGAATGATGAGTATATGTTCTTTGACCCTTCTACCAGCAGACTCTTTTTTATGAAGGCTGATGAAACCGATACATTCCACGGCGTTCTTACGATTGATGACGTTGAGGATGTTTCGATTGAGATCTGCCCCATAGATTATCAGAAATCCAGAAGTGGTGGATCTGATGCGAAGAACATGCAGCTTAAATTGATATATAATATCAAGACTTCTCACTATACATACAGTGGCGGTATGATTCTCGGAAACACAAAAACGGGTGTTAAGGGCAACATGTCCGATTATGATCCGGATACATATTGTGCAAGTCTGGAGTGGAAAGACGGAAGTCCCGACAACAATCTTTGCGTTGTGTTCCACAGTGAGACAGCTGAGTCAGATACTGATTAACCATAAGATATTCCCCCCTTCTTTAGTGAAGGGGGGATTTTTTTCGCTGCTGTATTTTATAGCATCAGTATGAACATCGGTGTATAAAAGGCAGATGTTTTAATACTCTTCTCTGATAGAAAGTAGACACTTTTATCAGAGAAGAAAACGCTTAACGCGTTTCCAAATTGCGCTATAGCGCAATTGACGTCTCATACAATCCCGACGCACCTACGGTGCTATTAAAAAGTAGAAAGTCTAATTTTTAATGGGGATTAGTATAAAAGTAGTATCATAGCATACTGCCGATGTATGAAATAGAGTTTTCGCCGTGGAGAAGTTTGAAAGACTCGTTAAGCTTGCTTTTGGTAAGCTTGCTGCATGACTTGATTTTTCCGTACTCGGAGAGAATGATTTTTAAATCAGTCGGGATATTTGCTTTTGATTTGAAAAGCAAATAGTATTTGTCGCTGTCGGTATATAGACTACAGCTGAAATGGCTGAAGCCTTTAGTGTAAAGAGACTTGAGTGAATGAAGAACATCATCTGGGGAATGGAATTCCGCCAAAAGATACGAATCATTCTTTTTGATCCTGTAGATTTTCCTTTTCTTGTTCCTTATCGTTACAAGCAAAAAACATCCGCTGTCATAAGGCATAAGTTCAACAGAGATAGATTTGTTTTTCAGAGTAACCCCTGTTTTTATTGCAGCCAAGGTTAAAATTTGTTTGAACAACCTCTTTGTCTCACGGTCCTCCGTTAAAATTTTCTTGGGGTTCAGATCAAAGACTCCCAAATCATCGTTTTCTAAAGTAATAAGTAAACGAGTGTTGTCTAACTGTTCAATGAACATAAATGTTCCCTCCGTAAAGCGATAGTATCGCTGTTATGTACTTATATTATAATATTACAATAACCAAA
>CAMHNT010000018.1 GCA_946186535.1 uncultured Clostridia bacterium | reverse complement strand
CATTGTTATTAATCGTGACCGTTCCTACAATGATATTATCGCTTTTTAATATATAAACGTTTCTTTCCGAAATATCATTGAGAATATTCTCCTTATTATGATGAGAAAGGAAGAATTCTACCGCACCTGTCGGATAATAATTAGGATAAACTTTCGAAATCGTCGTTTGGGATATTTTAAAAACTGTTTCCAAATCCTCATATTCCGCTAAATATATATTCATTTCAATCACCTCAGCTTATTCTGAAATGACCGGCTATATCCCCGTAGAAATTTATTGGTCTTCCGAAAAGGTCCTCCTCATATTCAGGCTGACCGGGATATGCGTGATGTATAACAAAAGGCTGACCTTCACTGTTTCGCTTATTGGATACTATTCCGATATGGTCACCAAAAACTATAATATCGCCGCCCTGCCACTGTTCGATATCATTGATATCCGTTGTCAGGCTTTGAGCTGTATGATTAAAGTACACGATAAGATTCTTTACTCTACGAAAGTCAATATTTATATCAGGCTCGTCAATATCGTAGTCCTCCGGGTTTTCTGTAACGTCCTCGTTCAGAAGCGTCATTAAATCATAGCCCGAGTTTTTCAGCGCATATCCGACAACATCTGTACATACTCCGTATTCACCGGTAGGATATCCGCCGATGTAATACTCGCTTTTGTACTTCGGATTTGTCGCTATGTATTCTTTTGTACTCTGCAAAATATCGGTCTGATCGTCTATTCCGTCGCCGTCCTTATCTACGGAGCTTCTGTATGTTTCGATATTGAAATCCTTGCTGCTATAAGCCTTTCCGTTATTCAGAAAAAGTATGTATACGGAAATTGAGAATACAGCAATAAAAACGGGAATAAGTATTAATAGTCTCTTATATTTTTTCTTCATAGATGTTCACCGTTTATCACAAAAACTCAGACAGCGTACAGAATATAATAACTTCTGTACGCTGTCATTTAAATTATCAAATTACTCTTCACTGCCGTCAGCGATTTCGTCTGAGCTTACTTTGGATTTTTCTTCCGGGTTTTCAACATTCTTTTCGGTTTCTGTGGAAAACTCTTCGGAGTTAGCAGCTGTATTATCTTCACCGCTGTCGTTATCCTCGTGCGGAGCTCTTGCGATAGTTACAACTCTTGCACCGTCGGCAAGCTTCATAACCGTAACGCCCTTGCTCGGACGGGCACAGATTCTGATAGTGCTTGCGCTGATTCTGATAATCGTACCGTTATCGGCAATGAGAATTACATCATCGTCGAGGTCAACAACCTTAATAGCAGCAACATCACCGTATTTCTGAGTATGATAGTTGATAAGACCAAGACCGCCTCTTGACTGGAGTCGGTAGTCATCAATCTCGCTGAGTCTGCCGTAGCCGGTTTCGGAAACGGTGAGAACGTAGCCTCCGTCACGGAGAATAGACATACCGACAACAGAATCTCCCTCGGCAAGCTTTATCGCATTGACTCCTCTTGCGGTTCTTCCCATAGCACGAACCTCTGTTTCTTCAAAACGAATCGACTTTCCGAGCTTCGTTGCGACAAGAAGCTGACAGCTTCCGTCCGTAAGGCGAACCCATGAGAGCTCGTCGCCCTCGTTTAAGTCAAGTGCAATAAGACCGCCCTTGCGGATCGTGTCAAACGCACTTAGCTCAACTCTCTTGATGAAGCCCTGCTTTGTCACCATTACGAGATATCTTTCTTTCTCATCTTCAAACGTGCGCGGAACCTTTATCATAGAGCTGATATGTTCATTTTCGGAAAGCTGAATCAGACTTTCTATCTTCGAGCCCTTCGAGGTTCGGCTTCCTTCGGGAACCTCATAGCACTTGATCCTGTATACCTTTCCGAGGTTCGTGAAGAAGAGTACATAGTCATGACTGTTTATTACAAACATATCGGTTGCCACATCGTCCTCCGTCTTTCCGACGCCTGTGATACCCTTGCCGCCTCGCTTCTGGAGCTTGTATGTATCTGCTGTAAGACGTTTTATATATCCCTGATTGGTGAGAGTGAGAACGCATTCCTCACGGGGAATAAGATCCTCAATATCAACCTCACCGCTGACTGTACAGATCTCTGTTCTTCGCTCGTCACCGTACTTATTTCTTATCTCGGTAATTTCTTCCTTGATGATACCGTACTTTCTTTCCTGACTTCCGAGTATTTCGTTAAGGTCGGCAATCTTTGCGTTCAATCCGTTTATTTCCTCCTCGATCTTGTTTCTTTCGAGGTTTGTGAGCTGTCCGAGACGCATTTTTACGATAGCGTCGGTCTGAATGTCATCAAGACCGAATCTTTCGCTCAAAGCCTGTTTTGCCGACGGAGTGTCTTTACTTGAACGGATAATTGAAATTACCTCTTCAATGAAGTCGAGAGCAATCTTCAAGCCCTCCAGAATATGAAGCCTGTCCTGAGCCTTTTTAAGGTCAAAGATAGATCTTCTCGTAATAATTTCAACCTGGAAATCTCTGTAATGCTCGAGAATTTTCTTTAGGTCAAGTATCTTCGGCTCGCCGTTGACGATTGAAAGCATTATCGCACCGAAGGTTATCTGCATCTGAGTAAATGAGAAAAGCTGATTCAGAACAACCTGTGCATTCGCCTCACGCTTCACGTCAATTTCTATATGCATACCGTTTCTGTCGGAGTGATCCTCGATGTTTGTGATACCCTCGATTTTCTTATCTCTGACATACTCGGCGATAGTTTCGATCAGTTTAGCTTTGTTGACCTGATAGGGAAGCTCGCTGACAATAATTTTATGTCTGCCGTTCTTTTCCTCGGTAATCTCGGTTCTTGCACGGAGAGTTATTTTTCCTCTGCCGGTAGCATAAGCCGCTCTGATTCCGCTTCTTCCCATAACGATACCGCCGGTGGGGAAGTCTGGACCTTTGATAAAGTCCATAAGCTCTGCGAGTGTTGCTTCAGGGTTGTCCATAAGATAGCATATAGCATCGCACACCTCGCTGAGATTATGCGGCGGAATGTTCGTAGCCATACCAACGGCAATACCCGTACTTCCGTTTACAAGAAGATTCGGGAATCTTGTGGGGAGGACTGACGGCTCTTTTCTCGTATCGTCATAGTTCGGGACAAAATCTACAGTATCCTTGTCGATATCACGGAGCATTTCAACGGAGATCTTGCTCATTCTCGACTCTGTATAACGGTAAGCGGCAGGCGGATCGCCGTCGACGCTTCCGAAGTTTCCGTGACCGTCAACAAGCATATATCTCATGCTGAAATCCTGTGCAAGACGTACAAGCGCATCATATACAGACGCATCACCGTGTGGGTGATATTTACCGAGCACATCACCAACAGTGGTAGCGCATTTTTTATATGGGGAAGTAGGCAAAATATTGTTCTCATACTTTGCGTACAGAATTCTTCTGTGAACAGGCTTCAGGCCGTCCCTTACATCGGGCAAAGCACGGCTCACGATAACGGACATGGAATAATCGAGAAACGATTTTCTCATTTCCTTGTCCAGATCGACATCAATAATTCGGGATTCGGGAATACCCGATTTTATTTCATTATCCATTTTTTTCCTCGTTTCTTTTTTATACGATTCCGAATGCTAACCGAGGACAGGCGATTAAATCATCAAATGATTATTTTAGATAAATAACCAATATCTGAAAACCACCAAATCATAACCGGAACCGCAGTAAAAACAAAAAGTTAAATACTGTAAATGAGCAAATTTAAAACTGCATAAAAGTTTAAATGAGGACAGTTAAAGTTTTTGCCCGGCTTTTTTCAAAAAGTACCCCAAGGGCACTTTCTTCGGGGCGCTTGCGGAGTCCAAAGGCAGAGCCGGCGACGTAACGCAGTGCATAGTGCTGTGCAGTGGGCTTTTAAGTTGCGCCGGCGAAGCCAAGTACCCTTAGGGTACGAAGCCCTTAACAAAATATTACTCCTTAAAAATGCCGCCAGGCGGCATTTTTATAAAACTTTTTGTACCAATTACTTTTTGCTCATTCATTATTAAATATCCAGATTCTGAACGTACTTTGCATTCTGTTCGATGAACAGGCGGCGTGGTTCAACCTTTTCACCCATAAGAATCGAGAAGGTTTCGTCCGCTACCATAGCGTCTTCAACATTGACCCTGAGCATGATTCTTGTTTCGGGATTCATTGTCGTTTCCCAAAGCTGTTCGGGATCCATTTCACCAAGACCTTTGTAACGCTGGATATCTGTTTTGCAGTTGAGTTCACGCAGAATCTTGTCACGTTCCTCATCAGTATAAGCATAGAAATGGTTTGTTTTGCCTTTAGTAATTCTGTAAAGCGGCGGCTGTGCAATATATACATGTCCCTGCTCCACAAGCGGCTGCATATATCTGTAGAAAAATGTCAGAAGCAGCGTTCTGATATGCGAACCGTCGACATCGGCATCCGCCATGATAATAACCTTGCCGTAGCGAAGCTTGCTTATATCAAACTCTTTTCCGACTCCGCAGCCGAGCGCCGTAATAACGGGAGTAAGCTTGTCGTTTCCGATTATTTTATCCTCACGAACCTTTTCGACATTAAGCATTTTACCCCAAAGCGGAAGAATAGCCTGGTACTTTCTGTCTCTTCCGTTCTTTGCCGAACCGCCCGCAGAATCTCCCTCTACTATGTAAACCTCGGTTTCTTCAGGATTTCTCGACTGACAGTCCGCAAGCTTTCCCGGGAGAGAAGCGTTTTCAAGCGGAGACTTTCTTCTGACAAGCTCTCTTGCGTGTCTTGCTTTTTCTCTCGCCAAAGCTGCCTGACAAGCCTTTTCAAGAATAGTTTTTGTTACGTCCGGATGCTCGTCAAAATAAATTCTGAGCTTGTCGTTCACCAAATTCTGAACCATTGTTCTCATTGCAGTATTTCCGAGCTTCGCTTTGGTTTGTCCTTCAAACTGAGCTTCGCTGAGCTTTACGGAAATGATTGCGGTCATGCCCTCACGGAAATCCTCGCCCAGAAGATTCTTGTCGCTGTCCTTTAAAAATTTATGCTTTCTCGCATATTCGTTCATGACGGTTGTGATAGCACGTTTGAAGCCCTCTTCATGAGTACCGCCGTCTGTTGTACGGATATTGTTTGCAAATGAAAGTATAAGGTCGCTGTATTTGTCGTTGTACTGGAATGCTACCTCCGCAGAAGCAGTATCGTCTTCATTTGAAGCAGCAAAGTAGATAACGTCTTCATGAAGAATATCCAGAGATCTCTTCTTATGGATATATTCTACGAAGCTTGCAATACCGCCCTCATAATGAAAAACGTCATGCTTTCTTTCCTCGACGTCTTCTTCCTGCTCTCTTTCATCATTGAGAACAATCTTGATTCCTGCGTTAAGAAAAGCCTGTTCTCTGAGGCGTGTTTCAAGGACGGAATAATCATAAACATCTGTTTCCTGAAAAATTTCAGGGTCAGCCTTAAACGTAACTTCTGTTCCACGCTCGGAGGATTCGCCGATAACCTCAAGCTCGGAAACGATATTTCCTCTTTCGTATCTCTGACGGTAAATTTTTTCGCCGTCGCAGACCTTGACCTCAAGCCATGTTGAAAGAGCGTTTACAACAGAAGCACCTACACCGTGCAAGCCTCCGGAAACCTTGTATCCGCCTCCGCCGAATTTACCTCCGGCATGAAGAACGGTGAAAACAACCGTTACGGCAGGAATACCCATTTTCTGATTGATTCCGACAGGGATACCACGTCCGTTGTCGGAAACTCTGATAACGTTTCCCGGCAGGATCGAAACCTCGATTTTGTCGCAGTATCCTGCAAGCGCCTCGTCGATAGAGTTGTCCACTATTTCATAAACCAGATGATGAAGTCCCTTCGGACCTGTTGAACCGATGTACATACCCGGTCTTTTTCTGACGGCTTCAAGGCCCTCGAGAACCTGTATTTCATCGGCGGTATATTCCTGTTCGGTTTTTGCAATTTCCAAATTATCCACGGAAACCCCTCTTTCTGTTTTTTCCGATATACAAAACAAATATCGGTTAAACCATATTATAAAACCAAAATATTAATTATCTGCTTCAATTCATTATTGATCAAACGTAGTATTTTCTATCGGATTTTCGTTAAATTCAATATCTTTATTCTTAGTTTTTTTATGTCTGTGTCTGTTCTTTTTCAGCTTCTCGGGCGGATCCTCCTGACCGGGAATCACACCGAATTTAATCGTTAAAGGAACAAGTACAAGATAAACAGCTATAAATACAACCGTAATTACTATATTCGGAATAATAGTCTGATTCTTCGTATGGAACAAGTAAACTGTATTAAGAACTATAAGAAAGACAAAAAACAAAACTGCCATTTTGGCTGCGGAAAGCCTGTAGGAAACCTTCATGAGCTTTCCGCATTTTTTACATTTAACATTCTTTTCATGCAAAGCCTTTGACGATCGTGAATAGTCAAATTTATATCCGCAATACGGACACATAGGTAATTTCAGCATATCGCAAACCTCTCACAGAAAATCAATCATTGAAATATTCGTCGATTTCCTGCTTTCTTTTCTTCTTCTTCTGAGAAACCTTTGAACGGACATTTTCGACCTCTCTGAGGCTTAAATTGCTTGTGTCACGCTGCTCGGCTGATTTCCTGATATTCTCCTGATTTCTCTGAGCCTTTCTGACCTGTTCCTGTCTTAACTCCTCAGCCTTTTCAAGACGTTCGTTCTGCAGCTGTTTTTCTTTACGTCTTTTTTCCTTGCTGATTCGCTGCTTTTCCTGCTGATCCTTAAGCTGTTCGATCTTCTCCTGTCTTTTCTCCTCGCTGTCCTTCTCGGCAATGATCTTCACTTTTTCTTCTTCGGAGATTTTTTCGTTCTCAAGTTCCTTAACCTTGTTCTTAACGCTGTCGAGAACTATCTTCTCCTGGTTCTCATAATCATCGCTGCGTACTGCCTCGAAGACTCTTGTCTTTCCGTCGGCAGGGTCATCATTATCATCGTTCGATTCGGAACGTTTCTTTTCAATTCTCTGAGTTTTCTGAGAGGAGCTCTTCTGTCTTTCTGTCTGATTTTTTACTTTTTTTTTAGGCTTAGGTGTTTCATTCGTTGCGGAACTGCCATTCTTCGGCGAGCCTGCTTTGGAAAGAGATCCTGAATTGGATTTTTTCACCTGAGCCTCGAGCCTTTCGGCCTCTTCTTTTTCCCTGAGCAATTTCTCTTCATGCTCTTTTTTGAGAGCAGCAAGAACCTCGGGATCATCTTCATAGATCGGCTCTAAGAACAAGTTCTTAAGAAATTCAACGAATTTGCTCGGTTCTTTTTCTTCTATCTGCTTGTTCTTCCTGCCGTTCTTTTTCTTCTTTGATCTTTCTGCCGCTTCGGAAGATTTAGCTTTCTGCCTCTTGGCTTTTTCGGCCTGTTCCTTTTTTCTTTTCAGCTCCAGAGCTTCCGCTTCGGCTGCTGCGGCTTTCGCTGCATTAGGGAACTTTTTCTCGTATTTTGAAGAATTTGATTCCAAAGATTCCTTTTGGGAATTCTCATGCTTTCTGTTCTTCGGCGTTTTTTCGTATTTTTTAGTTGACTCGGATTTAAGGGCTGCTATTTCATCAACAACATATTCTTCTTCATCATCCGACTCGGATTCATCTTCCGAATAGTCAACTACATAGCTTTCCTCTTCATCATAGGATTCCGCCTTAAATTCACCGGAAATATATTCATCATCTTCAGGATTTTCGTCCGGATACTCATCATCTTCTTCGTCAAATCTGTAGTAATCATCGTCATGTTCATCTTCGTCTGAAATATCGGTATCCGAATCTGAAATTTTTTCTTCATCGTTTTCCGATACCTTGATATCATCATTCTCAGAGAAAGAATCCGTTTCTTCAGGAAAATCTGTCTTCCCGGAATCATCTTCGGTTTCGAGAGTTTCAAAATCAATACCTAAATACTCGTCGGGTTCGTCAAACTCCGATTCAATATCTTCAATATCTTCATCTTCGAAGTCAATCTCAATTTCCTGAGCCGGCTCCGTTTTTTCGGAGTTGTCATCGCTATCGCTTGAAATATTTATGAAATCCGGTTTTGAAACATCATATTCAAAGCTCTGAGATGATTCATCATTTTCCGGTTCTGAAACCGGAACGGTATTCAAAGGCTTTTCGGAAAAATTCTCTTCAATTTCTTTGAGATCATGTTCGAGCTCATCTTCTTCGGAAAGAGTTATACTCTCCGCAAAATTTTCAAGCATTTCCGTCGTGTAAGAAGTGAGATCCGATAAACCAATTTCCTCTGTCTCTTCAGGTTCAGCTTCTTCTGAATCAGAAAGCACAACGTCTATGAAATCTTCCGACTCGGGCCTGTATTCGATCCAGCCGTCGTTATAGTCATCCGGTTTCTGTTCCTCGTCTTTTTCTTCCGTGGTTTCGGAAAGCTCCGGGGACGAATCGGATTTTTCTCCGAATTCGGCTTCGTCTTCTTCGCTCGGCTTTGAGTCAAAGAAAGACATAATTTCTTCCGTTTCTTTCTCGTCCTCATTTTCCTCCTTTGAAGATTCGTTCTCATTTTGAGCCGGATATACGGAGTTAGCGGAATTTTCTGATTCAATATTCTGCTTCTCTTCAGACACTTCGGAAATATCTTCTTTCTTTTTCAGATCAACGATTATAAACTCTCCGTTGTCGGGGAAGTAGATAAAGTCCGCTTTGTCTGTTTTTGTGAGTTTATGATATACGGGTTTCTTATTATCGGTATCCTGTTCACCAGAAACATTTCCGTCAATATCGGAAGCGAAAGAAATATCATTTTTTATTTCCGGCTTCGGAGCTTTAGTCTTGGATACCGGTTTTTCTTTCGTTTTTGACTTAACCTTAACGTCATTATTTTCCTTGCGGAGATGTTCCTTTTTTCGTTCCTCCTCAACTCCGGAGAATTTGGAAACTTTCTCCGAATCACCGGATACACGCTTTTTGTATTCTGCGGACTTAATCTTTTGGGATTTGGGGTCGGCTTTTTCTGATTCTGAGGAAGAATGAACCGACTTTGTTTCATTTTTCAACTGAGGTTTAGACTCAGTTTTTTTCGTGTTGTTTTCCGACGCTTTCGGCTTTTCGTCGGATTTTTTTTCGGCTTCGGTCTGTTCTTCGTCATCATCGGGTACGATTATGTATGTTCTGACAAATTCAGAAAATTTTCCTTTAAAGGAATTTTCTTTTTTCTCCATAATCTTCTTCTCCTTTTCAACCTGTTCCTTCGCAAACTTTTTTTCGGATTTCTTTTTACTTTCCGGCTTCATCGCTCGCGGAACCGGTTTGGAACGTTTCTCGCTTTTTACAGCATTTTTCATGACAGGCTTCTGTGCTTCGCTTTTTATTTCCTGAAGCATAAAATAAAGAGGAGTAAGAAAATAAAAAACTGCGAACGGAATCAGCACCAGAACAAAAGCTAAAATAATATTTGAAATTACCTTCAGCCACAATAACAAACCTGCAACAACAATTGCAATAACAAGAGAGATAATTGCAGGAATATATATTTTTTTGTTGTATGAAATATTGGAATTTTTATTGCAGACTGAACAGGTATGTTCACCGCTGTTCAATTCGGTCAATGCTTCAAAATAAGAAACCTCACTGCCGCAATAAGGACATTTTCTAATGTTCCTGTTCATGTTGAATTCCCCTTTACGGTTTATATCGATATCTATAGGTAAAAAGCTGTAGTTTACACATATTTAAATTTTCATAATGATAATCTGTTTAATCAAAAGTTATTTTCCGGATTATATAATTTTACATAAATTTTGAATAAAATCTCTTCAAAAGCGTCTGAGAAGAAAGCTGACTGATGTACACTATGGTTCGGCCGTCATCAATACTCACGACAAAGGACTTCGGAAGCTCGTAAGAAACATTCACCACACGCCCTTCTTTTTCAGCCAGCGTCAAATAGTTTTTTGTATGCTTGGAGATAGTAGCTGTATCAAGATCAAAGATACCGACTATACTTTTTTTAAGAATTACAACGTCCGAACCTAAATGGAGATACATATTCAGCCTCCGTAATTCACCAATCTTAATTTTTATATAAAATATTCAATATATCTTTTTATTCAAATATAAGTTGTCACACGGAATTAATTCAATGAATATTCCCAGCCTTGCGTAAAACGGCATATAACGCCCATGATTGAACGATTTTTTTGTATGTGTTCTTATATTATAGCACAAAATAAACGATTTGTGGGCGTTTATTTTAATTTTTTTAATATTTTTTTCTTTTTTTATGTTTACAGAACCATAAAAAAGAAAAGCCCCTTGCTGCATATCATAAATTAAAAGCATATATACTTGTTGTTTTTCAGAAACGAGAAATAAAAGTATATAAATAAAAATATTTTAAATTAATTATATCTGTATTTTTTTATTAAAGATATCCCTTAACAACGCCTTTTTTCACTTCAAAAAGTCTTCCGCCCTTCAAGCGTTCAACAGACGCAGCTTCACAGCAGCTGATAAAAACCTGACGGTCAAATATCTTGTTCAGCAGAAATTCCTGTCTTTTGCTGTCAAGCTCGCTCAGTACATCATCGAGAAGAACTATCGGTTCCTGAGAAGTCGCTAATCTTATCAGCTCAGCTTCTGCAATTTTCATAGACAGAACGCAGCTTCTCTGCTGTCCCTGAGAACCAAATGCTCTGACATTTTCTCCGTTTATTAAAATTTCAATGTCATCACGGTGGGGACCAACCGAGGTATAACCTTCCTTTAAATCGTCTTTTCTGCTTGCGGTTATCCTTTCAATAAGGCGGTCACGAATTTTTATGCCCGTATCACATTCTTCCGAAGAAATCCCGCATGAATAATTTATCTCAAGATCCTCCATATCATTCGAAATTCCCGAATGATATTTTTTTGCCGATTTGCAAAGCTGTTCAATATAGTTAAGCCTCATTCTTATAACCGAAGCACCAAGTACAGACAACCTGTAATCCCAGATATCAAGAGTCTCGAGAAGATCGGCGTGAAACGGAATATCCTTGAGCAGAGCATTTCTCTGAGCGAGGGTTTTGTTGTAGTTTGAAATCGCTTCACCGTAGCTTGGCTTGATCTGACATATTGCGTTGTCTATAAATTTTCTTCTCTCGGCAGGACCGCTCTTGACAAGAGAGAGATGCTCGGGGGAGAATACGACGACACATAGCTTTCCAATCAGAGCCGATGCGGCAGACTGCTTCACACCGTTTATTTTTACCTCTTTTTTTCCTTTCAGGAAAAGTATCTCCGCCGTTTGATCACGGTCATCGGCAAAAAAATCTATTCGAAGTCTTGCGAAATCACGTCCGAATTTTATCAGCTCGCTGTCACGTGAACCGCGGAAGCTGCGATTTCCGCTCAGAAGCCATATTCCTTCAAGCAAATTTGTTTTTCCCTGAGCATTTGTGCCGAATATTACGTTAACGCCGCTGTCAGGGAAAATCTCTCCGTCATCAAGATTACGGAATCCCTCAAACTGCAGCTTTGTTATGTTCATTTTCCGCACACCTCAAGATAAATTCCGTTGCACTCAGCAACATCACCGATACGCATTTTCTTTCCGCGCATTGTGCAGACTTCGCCGTTTACTTTAACTCCGCCGTTCTGAACAAGCATCTTAGCCTGGCCTCCGGTTCCGAATCCTCCGAGCTTCAGAAGACTGTCGAGTTTGATATATTCTGTATCTATATAGATATTTTCTTTTCTCACAAAATATTCCCCCAAAAAACAATTATGGTTTATCACAAAAATCGTGCAATTCAGAAAATGCACAGAAATTCGTAAAACAGACTGTCAGAATTTTTTTACGGCACTTTTGTTATGCCAATCTCATAGGAACAACAAGGAAGACAAAGCTGTCGCCTTCAATCGGCAATATTTTCAAAGGCTTCAAAGGTCCGTTGAATTCAAACAGCAGCTCGTCCGTATCCGTATTTTTTATCGCGTCGAGAAGATACCTGTTGTTGAATCCGATTTCGACTTCACTTCCTTCAAAAGGAAGATTGATATAGTCGCTGGCTTTTCCTACGACAGTCGTACAGAAAAGCTTTATACCTTCGTCCGCAACAATAAAACGAACCGGGCTCTGCATTTTTTCACTCGTAAGAAGCGACATTCTCTCCACGGAAGAAGCAATTTCCCTTGTGTTTACTCTGAGACTTGTCGAAGCGCCTGCGGGAATCGTTCCGTCATAATCAAGGAACTTTCCTTCGATAAGTCTTGACACAATGGAATAATTGTCGATTTTGAAAGTCACATGCTTCTTACCGACAACAACCGTTATGCTGCTTTCGTCATCACAATTTATTTTAAGAACTTCGCTGAGAGTTTTTCCGGGAACGATAAAATTAAAATTACGTTCGCCGTCGATTTTTTCTTTCCTGATAGCCATTCTGAAACCGTCAACCGATACAACCTTCAGAAAACCGTCCTTAAGGTCAAACAGGGAGCCGGTATAGATCGGCTTGGACTGGTTGTCCGAAACGGCATAGCATGTCTGCTTTATCATAGTTTTCAGCAGATTTCCGTTGAGAGAGAAACTTTCAAGTTCATCAAAACTCGGAAGCTCGGGATATTCATAAGCCGAAATACCTACGATCTGATAGTCTGCGACACCGGAGTTGATGTAGGTGATAAGTTTTTCGTCTGTTTCTATTGTGATGAGTTCGTCAGGCATTCTTCTTACTATTTCGGAAAACAGCTTTGCGCTGAGGACAATCTCACCCTCTTCAACTATTGTTGCATCGATCTCCGTTCTTATACCTATTTCGAGATCATATCCGCAAAGAGTTACTTTGTTGTCATGTGCTTTTATAAGAATTCCCTCAAGTGCGGGAATCGAATTTTTTGTTGAAACAGCTCTCTGTACATTTGACACCGCCTGTACAAGTTCCGTTTTGTTGAATGTAATTTTCATTTTTTTATTTCCTTTCGATCGTTATACGATGAAGCAAGCTTAACGTTACTGAAAAATTCGAATGATTAACTGTGCAGTTTGAAACGGTCTTTTTCAGAAATTTTCCTGATTGAATGACTTCTGAAAAAAAAGTTATTCATCGTTAAATTATTTCCGTGCAAATGGTGTGTTATGGCGTTTGCATAAATATTCATTTTTCTGTATATCGGAAGCTTGTTCGTTTTCGTGTTCTGAAATGTTTTTTCTTGCGAAAAAATTTCGGAGAAAAAAATTTCCGTTTAAATCAATGAAATATATATAATAGATATTTAGTAGTAGTAGTAGGGGGCTATGAAATGTTAGAAAGTGGTTAAACCTTCGATTAAATCTTGGAAAAAACATCATAACAGATTTTGACAGATTTTAACAGAGTTAACGATGTATAATAGCGGTGTGTTGATAATGTTAATAACCCACCGTGGAATGTTGAGGAAATGTGGAGAACTTATCCGTTAATTTTTGGCGTAAACTCGAACAAAATATTAATAAAATATGAATCAAATGTCGGTGTTCGAAGCCTTATTCCCATCTCAATATTACAAATAGTAATATTGAGAGCAAAACCTATCCGATTCCGGAAGTTTTTTCGTCCGAGCCGGAATTACATGTCCTGTATGTTTTTTATAATGTCATCCACCATTTCTCTCGTCTTGGTGTCTTTTTCAAGTTTTTTCTCCATTTCCTGCATCGTGTATACTATAGTGGAGTAATGTCTTCCGCCGAATTCGTCGCCGATTGCAGTCATTGACAGTCCCGTAACCTGTCTTACAACGTAGATTGCAACATGTCTGGCATTGCTGAGGTTGGCTCTTCTGTTTTTTACCGAGCGGATGTCCTCAGATGTTACGCCGAATGTTCTTGCAACCTCTTCGATTATCTTTTCGACAGTTACCGGAACAGGTACTTCGTTTGTCTGAACATCCGAAATAACTTCCTGCGCTATTGTTATTGAAGGCTTTTCTCCGTTGAGAAAGCTTTTTGCTTTTATTTTCTTTACTACACCTTCAAGCTGACGGATGTTTGTTTTTAATTTTGTTGCTATGTATTCACAGATATCATCCGGAATTTCAAAGTCGAGAGATTCCGCTTTGCTTTTTAATATGGCTATACGTGTTTCGATATCCGGGGGCTGAATGTCCGCAATAAGTCCCCATTCGAAACGTGTTCTCAGACGTTCCTCCAGTGTTTTTATTTCCTTCGGAGGACGGTCCGATGTCAGAACTATCTGTTTTTTCGCTTCATAGAGTGCGTTGAACGTGTGAAAGAATTCTTCCTGAGTCGATTCTTTTCCTCCTATGAACTGAACGTCATCGACGAGAAGTACGTCCGCATTACGATACTTCTGTCTGAATTCGGCCTGGTTGACGCGGCGGAGCGAATCAACGATCTCATTTGTGAAGTCGTCGCCCTTTACGTAAGCTATTTTCATTGACGAGTCGTTTTTCAGAACTTCGTTTTTTATCGCGTGAAGAAGGTGGGTTTTTCCCAGTCCCGAGTTTCCATAGATGAAAAGCGGGTTGTAGGCGCCGCCGGGATTCTGTGCCACTGCGAGCGACGCTGCATGGGCGAATTTGTTTGAAGATCCGACTATGAAATTGTCAAATGTGAGCGGCGTATCGTCGTCCGAGCCGTTCTGCTTCTCCTCTTGGGGAGTCTTTTCCTTTTCGATTTCTTCGGGAACTACGAGCTTTATGTCGAATTCCTGACCGAAAATTTCAGTGAAAGCGTCTTTCAAAAGATTAATATAACAGCGAGTCACCGTTTCACGGTGAAATTCGTTCGGAACCAGAAGCTTGATCTGAATGATATCAAAGTCAATATCTTTAGGTTCGATTCTGCTGATCCAGGTCTGGAACGCTACCTTTGTGATTCTTGTTTTGCAGTAATCACAAACAAGCGTCCATGTTTCGTTGAATGAATCCATTCTAAAAATAACCCCCAGTACTGTGTTTTTGAATACTTTGATCACACCCTTTCCAAAACAAAAAAACATAGGGTGCGAGTATTTTTGCCGGCCGTTTTTTTAGTTCTACCCAAAATTGATTCTTCTGTTCAAAAAACGGCTTTCATTGATGAAAAGGAGTGATCCCTCAAAAAAGACACTACTACTCATAATGAAATAACAATTAGAATTATTATAACATAAGGATTTTTTTATTTCAACATCAAATATCAGGATTATGTGGAAAAAACTTTGAGTATGCTCTGAAACACATAGGATTTGTTTTTATTTTTTTCGGGGATTTTTTTATTTGATTCTTTATTACGGAAAAAATAGGGTTAAAATAATAGTATTGAGCGTTTTAAAA
>CAMHNT010000017.1 GCA_946186535.1 uncultured Clostridia bacterium | reverse complement strand
ACCAGCTTCGGATAGGCGATGTTTTCTATATTCACGTTCTCGGCGAAACGCTTGCCTATCAGGTTGACAGCAAGCAGGTCGTTCTTCCCGAAGAAACGGAAGGATTGTATATCGACCGTGAAAGAGACCTTGTAACTCTTGTTACTTGTACCCCCTACGGAGTGAACAGTCACAGACTGTTGGTGCGTGGAACGAGAATATCCTATGAAGAAGCAAAGGTTATTGAAGAGAATCAGGGAAACGCAGTTTCAAACACATGGAAAAAACAGTATGTGTATGCTGTGCTTGTAGGATTGGGCATTTCCGTTGTTGTGGTTATAGTAATTATTGTTGTCTACCGCAAGGTGATCAAGCGCAGGGCTGAATCCGAAAAAGAGAGAAAAGAGCAGATTTCCGATGAAAAGAATAGTTAATCTTGTGGCAGCGATTATGCTTGTGGTCGGATTTGTGATTCTGATACAGCCGTATTGGCGTGACTATCGGCTGAAAAAGGAAAACGAACAGGTGATAAACGAGTTCATAGAATATTCGAAAAACACCTCCGGATCCGACTCCGAAAGTATCATCAGTGAATCGCATTCTCAGTCCGATATCACCGAATCCTCGTCCGAAGATTTGTCTTTGGTTTCTGATACCGAATTTTTTTCCATGCCTTTATCCGACGAAGATGTCCGTGAAACGATGACATCGGAAAATGCGTTTCCGGAGCTTTTCGCTCAGATGCAGGAATATAACCGCAGAATTTTCGAAGAGAATCAGTCGGAGCTTCGCGACGCATTCAGCTATACGACGAACGATTTTAACTTTGCGTCCTATGGTGTGAACGATAATGTTGCAGGATATATAACGATTGAAAGAATGAATGTCAGAATGGCGCTTTATATCGGTTCCAGTCTTCAGAACATGAGCCGTGGCGCAACAGTGATGAACCAGACGAGTATGCCGATAGGCGGCGTCAACACAAACTGTGTAATCGCCGCACACAGAAGCAGAGGCTTTTTCGGTGAGATTGAAAAGCTTCGTATCGGAGATACAATAAAGATCAACAATCTTTGGGAAGAGCTTACCTACAGGGTAATAAAAATTATTGTGATTGATCCTTATGATGTGGATAAGGTGAAAATCTTTCCCGAACAGGATATGATAACTCTTCTAACCTGTCATCCTTATACTTCGAATACTCATAGATATGTTGTGTATTGTGTGCGTGATGAAGACAACGCCCTGTCACAGGAGGACGGAGAGTCCGGAACTCAGTCATCTCAGAGCGTTGACGATTCATCTGAAACTTCTGACAGTGACGGAAAACATGCGTATGCCGCTCACGTTACAAAAACGATAACATATGAAGAGCTTCCCGACGGCATAGAGTTTGAATCCTCGGAAGAAATTATAAAAAACGAAAATATTCTTCGACTTTCGGGAATAGCACTGACAGGATTCTTTTTGCTGATATTCCTGATTATGTTTCTGAGAAGTCTTTTTTCAAAAGCAGCTTCACGGAAATCTGAATCTGATGTTAGGTAGTTGATATAGTTTTGATTTAAGGCAATACCGCACAAAGATTGTGCCGAAGATGTGCCGTCAAATTTTTCGTCAGAGTGCATAAAGCGACCGCAGGAATACTGACGTATTTCAAGGGAGTTTTGTGTACTATGACGGAAAATATGCAAGCAGATTTGGTGCAAAGCCGTAAGGCGGTCTTTGTGCGGTGTTGCCTTAAAGTTCTAAAGGTATGCTGAACTTCACAGATATCCGACCGGCTTGAGCCGAAAAATTCCGAATATTAATCTAAAATAATAATTTTAAAACACTGTTTTCTTACTTTATTTTAAGCTTTATGTTGTAGAATTAAAATAGAGAAAAGGAAACAGTGTTTTTTATATTTCGGAGGTGACGGTCATGAATGAAGGCTTAAAGAAAATTGCTTTGATACCTGCGTATAAACCGGATAAGGAAATGACGGATATTATCCAAAAACTCAGAGAGCATGATTTTTTGGTAGTTGTTGTTAATGACGGCAGCGGAAGCGAGTTTGATTCTTTGTTTGAAAGTGCGGCAGCCTATGCAGATATTTTAACTCACAGGGTTAACCGAGGAAAAGGCGAAGCGCTCAAAACAGGGCTGAATTATATTAAAGATAATTTTAATGCTACGTATACGGTAGTAACGGTCGATGCGGACGGCCAGCACAGAATAAATGACATTGTCAGAGTCTGTGATGCAGCGGAAAAGAATCCCGAAGCGCTTATACTCGGAAGCAGAAAATTTGACAGAAATGTACCGCTGAGAAGCCGAATCGGAAATACTGTGACCCGATTCGTTTACAGACTAACTACGGGAAGTTCCGTTTCTGATACTCAGACGGGACTGAGAGCATACAGCGACAGACTTATAGGCAGAATGTCTGAGGTCGAAGGCAGTCGATATGAATATGAAATGAATGTTCTTATGGAAGCTGTGGGAAGCGGTATCAGAATAGTCGAGGTCTGGATAGAAACAGTTTATATTAACGACAACTCATCTTCCCATTTCAATACCGTCAGGGATTCTTACCGGATCTACAGGGAGATTCTCAGATTTTCGGCGTCGTCTCTTCTGAGCTTTCTGGCTGACTATCTTCTTTTCTGTTCGTTTTCCTCGCTTACCGGAATGATCGTTTTTTCAAATATCTCCGCAAGAGTTTTCAGCTCCGTTCTAAACTACACGATCAACAAAAAGCTGGTGTTCAGATCGAAGAGCGGAACTGTTCAGTCGGCAACCAAGTATTTCTTGCTTGCAGCGGTTATTCTGATATGTAACACATTTCTTCTGAAAGCGCTGACATTTGCAGGCATGAATTCCTATCTTGCAAAAATTCTTACGGAAGCTCTTCTTTTTACGCTGAGCTATTTCGTCCAGCATAGCTTTATATTCAGAAAGGAGCATAAATCGGCATGAAAAAATACCTGTGGGCGATTTGTTACGGATTTGCCCTGACAGCATTTACCGCTTACATTACGCTTGATACTTTCGTATTGAGCGATACATATCAGACGGATACAACTCAGATGAATACGTCAATATTTGAAAATATTTCAGGAAGCAGCGTTGAGTCGGAATCCGTGGACACCGAAATTTCCGGTGTCGACGATTCAAATGAACAGAGTTCGGCACATCGCCGCTCAGACTCTCATGGAAGCACGCAGAAATACTACGGCGAAGAAAATAATGACGACGCTGATATTTCCAGCTCAGAGTCATCACTTGGCGAAAACAATTCATACAGTGACGACAATATAAGTATTACTCTTACGGAATATTACGAGAACAACACGAAAATTTATGTTGCCGATGTAATGCTTACTTCTGCCGAATATCTGAAAACAGCGTTTGCCGACGATACCTACGGGAAAAATGTTACGGCAAAAACCTCGTCTATCGCCGAAGCGCACAATGCGATTTTTGCCGTGAACGGCGACTACTACGGCGCACAGGAGAGAGGGTATGTTATCCGCAACGGAATTCTGTATCGTGATATTCCGGGTGACAACAACGTGCTCTGTATATATGCAGACGGAACAATGAAAGTAGTCGATCCGAAGGATTACACGGCTGAGGAACTGGCGGAACAGGGAGTCTGGCAGGCATTCAGCTTCGGTCCGGGAGTCGTTGAAAACGGAAACGTTTCTGTTTCACAGGACGAGGAAGTCGGAAAAGCTATGGCGAGTAATCCGAGAACTGCAGTCGGACTTGTTGACAGCAATCATTTTGTTTTCGTTGTTTCGGACGGAAGGACGAATGAAAGCGAGGGACTTTCGTTGTATGAGCTGGCACAGTTTATGCAGAGTCTCGGCGCTAAGACGGCATATAATCTTGACGGAGGCGGTTCGTCTGCAATGTATTTTAACGGACAGATAATAAACAATCCTACGACAAACGGCAGCACGATTAAAGAGAGAGGGGTGAGTGATATTGTATATATCGGATAAAGAACTGCTGAAAAATACCGCAATACACATAATAACGGCGTTGTTTACAGCATTGTTCGGTGCAGTGTATGAGCATTTCAGCCATGAGGTATACTCGTATTATATGATATATGCATTTGCGTTTCCTCTTGCTATGGGTGCGTTCCCGTACATCGTCATGATCTTAAAAAGAAAACATCCGTCTGTCACAGCGGTAAGCCTGTGGAATTCTTCAATAGCGGCGTTCACAGTAGGCTGTATCTTCAAAGGTGTGCTTGATATTTACGGAACAACCAACAGACTCATCATAGTTTATCCTGCCACAGGTATAATACTTGGAATTGCAGCGGTTGTTTTTTGTATTATCAAGCGGTCGGATAATGCGGCATGATATAGTTTTATGTCAGTGATTCGTATATTTAATAAAAAAATATAGTATTTAGACGATAAAAAAATACTCAGCAGTAAAAAAATATGTTGTAAATCACTAACAGATGTGTTATAATAAAGACATCGGAAATTATGGGAAAATATTCCTGTATTTTTCATTTGTCTTTAAGCTATAAAAAAGTAAGCAATGTTTATTTTCAGAAAGGAGCGTATTATATAATGAAGGATTATTTCGACTTAAAGGGACAGGTTGCAATTGTAACCGGCTGTTCAGGCGGACTTGGCGTTCAGATGGCGAAGGCTCTCGCAAATCAGGGGGCGAATATTGTTGTAGTTGCACGCCGTCAGAATCTGATTGAGGAAGTTGCGAAGAATATTTCCGATGATTACGGAGTTGAAACGCTTCCGATCCGTTGTGATATTACAAGCACGGAACAGGTTGAGGCTATGGTTGACGCAGTCCTCGAGAAGTTCGGAAGAGTGGACATTCTTATCAACAATGCCGGAACAGGTGCCGTTGCTCCGGCAGAGAATATAACTGACGAGCAGTTTGAAAACGAAATGAATATCGATCTTTTCGGTACATTCCGCGTTGCCCGTACGGTTGCGAAGAAGGCGATGATCAGTGCCAAGTACGGACGAATCATCAATATCGCCTCTATGTACGGTCTTGTCGGAAATAAGATTGCAGGTTCTTCACCTTATCATGCAGCAAAAGGCGGCGTAGTAAATCTGACCCGTGCGCTTGCTTCCGAGTGGGGAAAATACAACATCACGGTTAATTCGATTTGTCCGGGTTATTTCTACACGGATCTTACCCGTGAAACGCTTGATTCAGATTTCTTCCAGCAGAATGCGAAAACTATGATTCCGGAAGAACGTTACGGAAACGAGGGCGAACTCGATTCGGCTGCGATTTTCCTTGCGTCTCCTTCTTCATCTTATATCACGGGCGTAAATCTTCCGGTTGACGGCGGATATACTTGTATGTAACAATATAATCAGCATTAAAATTAAAAAACACGTTCGGTTAACTTTCGGACGTGTTTTTTTGTATATCAGTCTTATTAACCTGAAAAACAGCGTAACAAAACATAAGCATGAAAAATTTTAAAATTTTTTCGGAGTTGTTGTCGGGATTCTGTCATAAAATCTATTGACTTGATGTTTTTAGTAGGTTATAATATATCTGAGGCTAATAACATATAAATATAATAGGCTTTATATGAATTTTATGTATTGGAATTCATTATTTACATATTGAAACAGGTGGTAATGTTGAAATTTAATACCGAATTAATTCATGGAAATTTTGACGGTAAATCTTTTTTGGGTGAAACGACCGCACCGATTTTTCAGGTAAGCGCGTTTTCTCATGAATCACCGGAAAAGCTTGAAAAAGTATTCAATAACAAAGCACCGGGATTTGCCTATTCAAGAATCGGAAATCCTACGGTTTCTGCTTTTGAGAAGCGAATAGCTGATCTGGAGCACGGAATAGGAGCTGTTGCGTGTTCATCGGGAATGGCGGCTGTGACTATGGCGCTTCTGAATATATTGCAGTCGGGCGACGAGGTTATCGCAGGTTCGGGACTTTTCGGCGGAACGATAGATCTCTTCGGTGATCTGAAATCGTTCGGAATCGAAACGAAATTCGTGAAGCACGTTACGATCGATGAAGTAGAACCTCTTATTTCCGGGAAAACAAAGGTCATTTTTACGGAGCTGATAGGAAATCCTGCTCTTGACATCGTTGATATTGAGGCTGTTGCCGAGCTTGCTCATAAAAACAATATACCTCTTTTCATCGACAGCACGACTGCGACTCCTTATCTTATCAATCCTATTGACCACGGCGCCGATGTCGTGATACATTCATCTTCAAAATACATAAACGGAGGCGGAAACGCGATCAGCGGAATTATTGTCGACAGCGGCAAATTTAAATGGACCTCCGAAAGATATCCTCAGTTTGAAGAATATTCAAAATACGGAAAGTTCGCTTTTCTTTCAAAGCTCAGAGGCGGAATCTGGCGCAATGTGGGCGCCTGTCTTGCGCCGATGAATGCTTTCCTCAACAATATCGGAATCGAAACATTGGGGCTTCGCATGGAGCGTCTCTGTTACAATTCGCTGAAGCTTTCGGAGTTTTTTGAGTCTGCGGAAGGAATTGAGGTTAATTATCCGGGACTTGAAAGCAGCCCGTATCATGAACTTTCAAAAAAGTATTTTGAAGGCAAAGGCGGAGCTATAATAACAATAAGAGCAGGAAGCAAGGAGAGAGCGTATAAGCTCATCAACAATCTGAAAATTCCGCTCAGCGCCACAAACATCGGTGACGTAAGAACGCTTGTTATTCATCCGGCAAGCACTATATATGCTCATTCCACCGATGAACAGAAGCTTGATGCAGGCGTATACGATGATACGATAAGAATCAGCGTCGGAATAGAGGATATTGACGATCTGATAAACGATTTCAGAAATGCAATTGAAAAGATAGATTAATACTATAGATTTATCCGAAAAAAGTTTATTCTTGAAACTCCGGATATCATAATACATAAAAGCATAACAGGAGGAATTATAATGGCTGTAAATTATGCGGTTCTTAAAAAAGGCGGTTTCATGCGTCAGAAGCAGAAAAATAATTTTTCGTTAAGACTCAGAGTTGTAGGAGGTAATCTTACCGCCGTGCAGCTTTCCAAAATTGCGGAGGTTGCTGACAAATTCGGCGAAGGTTACGTTCATCTGACATCTCGTCAGAGTGTTGAAATTCCGTTCATCAAGGTTGATGATATTGATGACGTAAAGAACGCTCTTGCGAAGGGAGACGTTGAACCCGGCGTATGCGGACCGAGAGTCCGTACCATAACGGCCTGTCAGGGTGAGGCTATATGCCCGAGCGGCTGTATTGACACTTATGCGCTGGCGAAGGAGCTTGATGACCGTTATTTCGCAAAAGAGCTTCCTCATAAGTTTAAATTCGGAATTACGGGCTGTCAGAATAACTGTCTGAAAGCCGAGGAGAACGACGTCGGAATCAAAGGCGGAATCAAGGTTTCGTGGAAGGAAAGCGACTGTATCGGATGCGGAGTATGTGAAAAGGCTTGCAGACAGGGCGCAATAACAATTTCTGACGGAAAAGTTTCCGTTGACAATTCAAAGTGTAATTTCTGCGGCCGCTGCTATAAGGCCTGTCCTACGGAGGCATGGGATACGGTTCACGGCTATATCGTTTCTTTCGGCGGCCTTTTCGGAAATCAGATCAACAAGGGTGAAACTGTTATTCCTTTCGTTGAGGACAAGGAAACCCTTCTCAGAATCTGTGATGCGGCAATAAAGTTTTTTGAGAAAAATGCAAAGCCGAGCGAACGCTTTAAGTTCACCATCGACAGAGTAGGAAAAGAAATATTTGAAAAAGAAATTCTGGAGGCATACAATGAGTGATTTTAAAATTGATGATAGCGTAGATATTACTGACGTGGTTTGCCCGACAACCTTCGTTAAAGCTAAGGTTGCACTTGAGGAGCTTGACGACGGTCAGATCCTTTCGATAAAGCTCAACGACGGCGAACCCGTTCAGAACGTTCCGAGAAGCATTAAAGAAGAAGGTCATCAGATTCTGAAGCTTCTTGACAACGGTGACGGAACATACGAGCTTATCGTTAAGAAGGTCGGTGATTAAAATGGCAGTCAGAGTCAATTCCGAAACCTTTGATGAAGAGGTCTTGAAATCGGAGCTGCCTGTTCTGGCGGATTTTTATTCCGACAGCTGCGTTCCGTGCAAAAGACTTTCACCTGTTTTGTCTCAGCTTGAGCAGGAGAGAGGCGAAAGCCTTAAGCTTGTGAAGATCAATATCAACTTTGATTCCGAGCTTGCCGAAAAATTCGAGGTTCAGGCTGCGCCGACGCTGATCTATTTCAAGAACGGCGAAGAGGCAGCAAGACTCAGGGGCGCAGTTAAGAAAACCGAGATAGAGGAAATTTTAAACTGATTTCTATATAATACAAAAGGAGAAATAGATATGACAATCACAGTAGCAGGTACAAAAAAAGAAGTTAAAGAGGGCTTGACAGTTGCTCAGCTTATTATTGATGAAGATGTTGAAACACCTATGTATGTTACTGTTTCAATAAACGATGAATTCGTAGACAGCGGTGCATTTGAAACTACACTGCTCAAGGACGGCGACAGCGTTGAATTTTTATACTTTATGGGAGGCGGCTGCTAATGGCATTTTCAAACGAGCAGATCGAGCGTTATTCACGACATATTATTCTGAAAGAAATAGGCGCAAAAGGTCAGAAAAAGCTTTTGAACGCTAAGGTTCTGATCATCGGTGCGGGCGGTTTGGGCGCTCCTGTTGCAATGTATCTTGCAGCGGCAGGTGTCGGAACTATAGGTATTGCCGATGCGGATGAGGTGGATTTGTCAAATCTTCAGAGACAGATCATTCACGCAACAAAGGACGTCGGAAAGCCGAAGGTTATTTCTGCGAAAGAAACCATGAACGAAATGAATCCGGATGTAACTGTCAACACATACCATACATTTGTGACGAGCGAGAACATCAGAGAGCTTATCCGTGAGTATGATTTTATAATCGACGGTACCGACAATTTCCCTGCAAAGTTTTTGATAAACGATGCGTGCGTTATGGAGAAGAAGCCTTTTTCTCATGCAGGAATAATCAGATTCAAAGGTCAGCTCATGACTTATGTTCCGGGCGAAGGTCCATGCTATCGCTGCGTATTTAAGAATCCGCCGCCGAAGGATGCCGTTCCAACCTGTAAGCAGGCAGGCGTTGTAGGCGCAATGGGCGGAGTTATCGGAAGTCTTCAGGCAATGGAGGCTATCAAATATATTATCGGTCAGGGAAAGCTTCTGACAGGCAGCCTTCTGACTTATGACGCTCTCAATATGGATTTCCGAAAGGTTAGTCTGCCGAAGCATACGGAGAACTGCCCTGTCTGCGGAACTCACCCGACTATTACGGAGCTTATCGATTACGAACAAGCAGAATGTGACGGTGCATTATGATTAAGCTTAGCAAAGAAGATTTTGAAAAAATATTGAACCATGCCATAAAAGAGCTTCCCGACGAGGCGTGCGGACTTATTGCAGGCGAAAAAAACGGCGATGACAAGATAATCAAAAAAGTATATCTTCTCACAAACATCGACCATTCAAACGAGCATTTTTCACTCGATCCGAAGGAGCAGCTTGCAGCAGTAAAAGATATGAGAGCAAACGGTATCGTTCCGTTAGGAAACTGGCATTCTCATCCCGAGTCTCCGTCCAGACCTTCCGAAGAGGACAAAAGACTCGCTTATGACAAAACAGCAAGCTATATGATACTGTCACTGATGAACAGGGAAGAGCCGGTTCTGAATTCATTTAAAATTTCTGGTGACACAGCCGAAAAAGAAGAACTGGTTATTGAATAATAATATAAGTGTTTATATAGGCGGTTTGGAATCGCTTATGTTTTTACCTGAAATCCTATAAAACATATATGTATAATTACTTAGTATGTTATCCTGTTCATATGAACTAAAATATTATACTAAACACCATTAAGAAATGAATAAATATCCGAACGCAAACATATCTCGCTTATACTTATTAAAACTATATGTTTTAATGTTAATGAAGAATGTGCAGTCTGCCGTTTTTCAAAAGTTTTCTGCATAAGTGTGGGAAGTTTGGCGTGAGTGATTTATACATTGCTTAGTTGGTGTTTAGTATTATTCTGTAGAAAGAGGTGTCGCATATGTATAGTGTATGTCTGTTTTTGGAGAGCAGCACCTTGCTTGCGAAGCTTACAGCTTTGCATATCTGGGGAGAGGATACTCAGTTTGAAATCAGAGCTGTCTGCAATAATTTCAATACTTTTCAAAAATACCTCGAGGCAGAGAGGTTTGACCTAATTATAGCGGAAAACAGCCTTGTTGAAAATGAATTTTGTCAGAAGATAGTAGAAATGAAGGATAATAAGGATTTTGATCATATTGTTCTTTGCAGTGAAAACGGTGATTTTGAATCGGCGAGAAAAGGTATTATTATCGGAGCGATTGATTATTTTACGCTTCCTTTTGATGAATTTGCAATATTGTCTCTTTTCAATAAGATACAAAAAAATCTCAACAGCAGCCAAACCGTTCTTGCAAATTCTATCGATAGATTTGTCGATAAACTTACTGATTTATTTATCAGTAAATCAAACGATATTCATGAATATCTTGAATATCTTCAAAGCCGCAGTATCATAACCGATGTTATAGACAAAGCTCTTGAGCTGATTTTCCAGAAAAATGAATGGTTGGATCTTTATTTTAATGAACAGGATTTCGTGTCTTCCGGCATAACGAACACCGATGAGCTGAAAAACAGATTTGTCGGGTTGTTTGAATGCTATAATACATTACTTCCGAATCACAACGAAACTCTTGACGAGGTTATAAAATATATTCTTTATAACCCCGAAAGTGATCTGAGACAAAAAGTTCTTTCCGAAGAAATTCATCTGAACAAGTCGTATTTAAGTACTGTATTTATCGCTCAGACAAATGTCAGATTTGTAGATTACGTTTCTGCGGTCAAGCTTTTAAGAGCTTCATGGCTTCTTAAAAATACTGATATGAAAGTCAGTGAGATCGCAATGAAAATAGACTACAAGGATGTTGCGTATTTTTCAAAACAGTTCAAGAAGTATTTTAACTATACTCCTACTGAATACAGGCTTCCGGATAATTATTCTTTCGAAATTTAATGATGTTATTGTATTCAGCTATAAACACAAGAACACCGATTGTATTGAATCAATCGGTGTTCTTTTTGTTTAATTGCTGAAATATCAGTATTCGTCGAGAAAATTGTGCATTTCTCCATGCGTTTTATACATCGGGAACGTATCGAGATTAACGGCGTGAATGCTGTTGAAAATACTTTTTTCTATATTTGGGTTGTCGCGTTTCAGATGCTTTATCAGTGTTTTGATTTCCTGGCGTTTGCTTCCGCCTCCTCCGTTGTCGCACATTGTACAGTTTTCTGTGAAACGGCATGCGCATTGAATAAACTCAAGATCGTTGTAGTTTTTCCATGCGATGATGTCTTCCTCATGCACACAGTACAAAGGACGTATCAGTTCCATTCCCTCAAAATTGGTGCTGTGAAGCTTCGGCATCATTCCCTGAAGCTGGGAACCGTAGAACATTGCCATGACCGTGGTTTCGATCACATCGGAAAAATGATGTCCCAAGGCTATTTTGTTGCAGCCGAGCTCTTTGGCTTTGCTGTAAAGATGACCTCTTCTCATTTTCGCACACAGGTAGCAGGGATATCTGTCAGCATTGTTTGCGATTTCAAAAATGTCACTTTCAAAAATTGTTATCGGGATTTCCAGAAGCTTCGCATTGGTTTCTATTTTTCTGCGGTTTATCTGATTGTATCCAGGGTCCATAACAAGATAGACAAGGTCAAATTGTGTGTCGCTGTAACGCTGAAGCATCTGCATTAGCTTTGCCATAAGCATGGAGTCCTTGCCTCCTGAAATACAGACGGCGATTTTGTCTCCGTTCTGAACCAGTTCGTATCGTTTTACTCCGGCGATAAACTGATTCCATATTTCCTTGCGAAATTTTTTGTTTATGCTGCGTTCAACCTTTTCGTAATATTTCAATTCTCTTCTCATTTAAGTCGTAAGCTCCTTGTAGCAAAAATCAAAGATTTTCAGAAATTCATCGATTTCATTTTCGGTAGTCAAATGGCTCAGGCTGATCCTCCATGAACTCAAAGCGTTTTTTCTGTTCCGGCTCACCGCAAAAACGGCACGGGAGGGAAGGCTGTCGGTGCTGCATGCTGTTTTCACGGAAACACAGACTCCCTCTTCGCTGAGCTTCTGCTGAAAAACAGACCCCTTCACACTGTCTACGCTAATGTTAAGTATGTGAGGTATAGCGTCCTCCGGACTGTTGATAACGACTTTTGGATAACATGAAAGCTTCTCTCTCAGAACCGAATTCAGCTTTCCCACATATTCCGAATTTTTTTCCCGGTTTTCAAGAGCAAGCTTTAACGCAGTTTCACATGCTCCGTTGAGTGCGGTTGTAGGTGTGCCGCTTCTGAAAATATTGGTGCTCGGTCCTCCGTTGATCAGAGGCTCGATTATCAGTTCCTTTTTCTTTAGCAGGATTCCGCTTCCCGTGAGTCCGCCGAATTTGTGCGGGGCAAAGCTCATCGTATCTGCCACCCCAAAATCAACGGGAATTTTTCCTATGGCCTGCGTTGCGTCAATATGCAGCCTGCATGCGGGGAAATCATTTAGTATATTCTTTATTTCATGGACCGGCTGAATCGTTCCGAGTTCGCTGTCAACGGCGCACACCGTAAAAAGAACGGTATCGTTTCGGAGAAGCGATCTGAAATGTTCAAGATCCACTTTTCCGCTGCGGTCTATGTTAACCATGTCGATTTCATAGCCGGCTTCCTGAAGTGCCGTCAGAGGTGCGCTGACGGAGGGGTGTTCGAGAGGAGTGGTGATAATGTGCTTTCCGAAATGACGCTCGCTTCTGGCTATTCCTTTGACTGCAAGATTGTTGCTTTCTGTTGCTCCGGACGTATATATAATTTCTTCCGGTTCCGCATTTAACATCAGGGCAATCGATTCGGTGATTTTGTTCTGAAGTTCAAGAGCAGCGCGCCCGGCCTGATGTGTGGAATTGGCGTTGCCGGGAAATTTATTTGTTATTTCACAGAATCTCTCCAAAACATCGGGAGAGGTCGGTGTGTTTGCCGTGTAGTCAAGATAAATCATAATAAAATAAAGTTCTCCTGAAATATAACATAATCATTTAAATACTGCATTAATCGTATTTAAATGTAAAGAAATTTAAGTTTTCTGCCATATATACTATAATATATACTCCCGGAAATTTCAAGAGCAAGTTTTATTTTTTATTCAATCGAAAATTTTTATGATTTTATACTCACTCGATATATACATTCTTCTGATAAATTTTTTTACAATTAAGGCAATACCGCACAAAGATTGTGCCGAAGATGCGTAGTCAGATTTTTCGGCAGAGTGCATAAGACGCTCGAAGGAAGTGCCCTTGGGGTACCGTCAGGCGGTCTTTGTGCGGTGTTGCCTTAAATAAAAATCAGTGTCAGTTGACTTAATTTTAAGAATATGCTACAGTTATTATTAAGGGATATACGGAAGATTCGAACGCAATGTCTCTGAATATTGAGGACGCTCTGACTCATTAAAAACGCTTGAAACCAATATGATGCTCTTTGCTTTTCTTTAATCACTTTACTTCGAAAAAAAGTACACTTTTATGTTTTATACGTCATAATAAAATATTATTGAAATAAAATCAGAATCAGGAGAATTTAGAAATGAAGAGAATACAAATTGTAGAAGACGACAAATCTCTCAGCAACGGAATATCCATGACTCTTGGAAGCCCGGACATTTCATTTATAAAAGATTTTACTATTGAAGATGCCAAAAAAGATTTTGAGCGTTCGGTCGTGAATGCCATTATACTTGACATCAATCTTCCTGACGGAAACGGATTTGATTATCTCAAGTGGGTGCGAAGCAAATCAAAGGTTCCCGTTCTGATTCTGACTGCAAATGATCTTGAAATTGACGAAGTTATGGGATTTGAGTTAGGGGCTGATGATTATGTTACGAAACCGTTCAGTCTTGCAGTTCTTCGCGTCAGAGTGGCGGCTCTTCTGCGAAGGGGCGATTCTGAAGAAAAAACAGTAAGTATCGATTCATTCCGTTTTAATTTTGAAAGCAGCGAATTTGAAAAGAACGGTAACAAAATTGTTCTTAGCCCCACGGAGCAAAAGCTTTTGCGTCTGCTGATCAGCAACAGAGGGAAGCTTCTCACGAGGGAGCTTCTTTACGAGCGGATATGGGGAAATGAAAGTGAGTTCGTGGACGAAAACGCACTTTCTGTTACGGTGAAAAGACTTCGCAGCAAGCTCGGCGACGGAGAAAACGGAATGTCGTATATACAGACTGTTTACGGGCAGGGATATATCTGGAAGAAAAAGCAGAGGTGAAAATATATGTTCCATGACAAAACCCTGGATAGGCTGAATCGTATGCTCGATGATGGAATTGCAGGAAGATTCAGCGAAAGTGATTACGATGAATCGAAGATTTCCCGCCTGGAATCAAAATGGAAGCACTATCTCGTACAGTCAAGCTTATCGAAAAAAAATCTTGACAGGGAACGTGAAAACATAAAAGGTATGATTTCGGATATTTCACATCAGACGAAAACTCCGATGACCAATATTCGCATGTACTCTGAACTTCTGAAGGAGCATCTTCAGGAAAAAAGCGACAGAACGGGAGCAGGGCTTGCTGAAGAGATTATAAGACAGACGGAAAAGCTTGATTTTTTGATACAGTGTCTTACGAAGCTTTCGAGGCTTGAAAGCGGAACGGTTAATGTTTTTCCTAAGAATAACAGTCTGTTTGATTTACTGAATGACGCTGTCGGTTCAATAAAACCAAAATCCGAAAATAAGAAAATTTCTGTAACATTCAGCGTTGAAAAATCGGTTTCGGCATGTTTTGATATGAAATGGACGAAAGAGGCTCTCGGGAATATTCTGGACAATGCCGTCAAATATTCCCCGGAGGGAAGCAGAATTACGGTTGAAGTCAAGAACTATGAGATGTATGCTGAAGTTATTGTCCGTGATGAGGGAAGAGGAATTCCGGAAGATGAGATCCCTAAAATTTTCGGAAGGTTTTACAGAGGAACCGATGTTCGCGATGAAGAGGGCGTCGGAATAGGTCTTTTTTTGGCGAGAGAAATAATAAAAAGAGAAAACGGATATATAAAAGTAAATTCCGTCGTAGGAGAAGGTTCGGCATTTTCGGTGTTCTTGAAAAAGTAAGTTTAACGACAAATCTGATTCCGAAACTTTTCTCTTAT